>NZ_BDGJ01000016.1 GCF_002207765.1 Calderihabitans maritimus | reverse complement strand
TGTTTTCTTGCCCATTCACTGAGTTTCATGTAGATATTATACCATAAACAACTACATATTTCTATCTTTTATTCGGCAGTTTTTAACCCTGGTAATTTACTTCCTACCACTTTAAAAGCGTCCCTAAAAGGGACGCTTTTATTTCCGAAAACGCGCGGGAATTACATCATTTCTGACCAGGTCTTCGTAAGTCTCCCGCTGGAGAATTAAATCGGCTTGTCCGTTGGCTACCAGTACGGCGGCCGGCCTTCCCAACCGGTTATAATTACTGGACATGGTATAACCGTAAGCTCCCGTGCAGAACATGGCTAAGATGTCGCCCGGTTCCGCCGGTTGCAGAGGAACGTCCCACGCCAGCATATCCCCGGATTCACAGCATTTACCGGTGATAGACACTACCTCCGCCGGAGGTTGATCAGCCTTATTGGCTATAATCGCTTCGTAACGGGCCTGGTATAGCGCGGGGCGAATGTTATCGGTCATTCCCCCGTCAACAGCTACGTACTTGCGCACTCCCGGAATTTCCTTAATCGATCCGACGGTGTAGAGTGTGCTGCCCGCCGGACCCGCTATGGACCTTCCCGGCTCCACGATAACCTTGGGAACAGGCAAGTCATGCTCTTCTGCTTTTTCCCGGAGTGCAGCAAAAACCGCATCGGCGTAATCAGTGATGGTTGCGGGCTCGTCTCCATCCGCGTAGTAGATTCCAAAGCCACCGCCCAGGTTCAGTTCCCCGGCGGTCCAGCCGGTTGTTTTTTGAATTTCCTTGATGAAGTCCATCATTACCCGGGCCGTATAGGCGTAGGAATCCATTTCAAAGATTTGCGATCCGATATGGCAGTGAAGGCCGTGTAATACGAGATTTTCCTTCTTTAAAGCAGCTTTTACCGCTTCCAGGGCCTGCCCGTTAGGCAGCGTGAACCCAAACTTAGAATCAATCTGGCCGGTTTTAATGTACTCGTGGGTGTGAGCTTCTACTCCAGGCGTTATGCGTAGTAAAATTTCTGCCTTCTTCCCCATTTCTCCCGCTAAACGGTCAAGCATTTCCATTTCATAGAAATTGTCTACTACTATACGTCCGACTCCGGCTTCCAGAGCCATGGTCAATTCCGAAGCACTCTTATTATTCCCGTGGAAGTACATGCGTTCAGGAGGGAAGTTGGCCTGTAGAGCCGTGTATATTTCACCACCCGAAACAACGTCCAGTCCCAAACCTTCCTCCTGCATAAGGCAGCATATGGCTTTGGTGAGAAAAGCTTTGCTGGCGTAGATAACCTCGGCATTCCCGTACTTTTCCACAAAGGCCGACTTATATTGGCGGCAAATTTCCCGCATTAGAACCTCGTCCATAACATAAAGGGGGGTCCCAAATTCTCGGGCCAAATCAACCGTGTCACAGCCCCCAATTTCCAGGTGTCCCTGTTCATTTACTTTCATGGTACCGTGAAACTTCATGGTTACACTCCTCTTCTGTATAGTTTATTGCCTGAGCAAGACGTCTGTTAACAAAAATAAAACGGCTATGAGCATTCCCCATAGCCGTAAAATTCCGGCGAAGAACACTCATCTCTTTCCTGTGTGAGATAGTGCTCCACCAGAGACCCAGGTACTTCTCTGGTGACAGTCCTGCACTTGTTCAGCGCAGGCCCAGTTTCAAAGCCCGGCGCAGCTTTGAAACTTCGGCGAAGGCCCCTTTCCTACCGGATCACAAACTCCCGGTCTCCCCGGCAGTACTCTTGACACTCCGCTCCTCTACCTCACCTCGGTCGAGATGAGGCACTTCTATATAAATTTTTTCAAAGGTATATTAACATAGAGCCCAGTTTATGTCAACTAAAATATCTACAGTTAACCACCTCAAAAACGCTACGGGAACAATTATCAAAGGAAACAAAAAGAAAATTTTAAGTAATTCAAACTAACACCCTCTTTCATTTAGTTCCTTGTGAGCTGATAGATGAACCGCCGTCCAACCACCACAATAATCAAGTTATGCCCCGTTATCACGCCCGCTTCCTCACTTGAAAGGTAAACAACAGCACCAACTATGTCTCTACATCTACCAAACCGTCCCATGGGTATCTTCGGCAGAAACGGATTTATTAAACTCTGCGCAAAATAACATCAGGCATTTTCTTATACAATATAATTATGCCTACCAAACGGAGGGGCTTTAAATACCCAGCAGGTAGACCAGGCCATTCGCATCAAAGCCCAGGGGAACACCGGTTACAACCGTTAGCCTCCCGGTCGCAACATTTAAAATTCCTCCTGCGGCCCACCAGCGGAAATCCTTCCTCCCTTTCAGCAACAAGTAACTACCGTCCGGGCTCCAGCCCAATATCTCTCTATAGTAATTTTCCTGTACCCGGGTCACGATTTCCCCACCGGGGGTCAGTACCTCCACCCCACCGCGTCCCATGAGTACCGCCAGGTAGTCACCACGGGGTGACCAGGAGACGCTGAGGGAATTTTCAGCCAGGACCGTTTTTTCTCCCGTTCTCAAATCCAGAAGGGAAGCCCGGGCCAACGAAAGATTTCCTCCCACGGAAGGGTTTTCCACCACCGCCAGCTTTTCTCCCGAGGGATCGAAGGACGGGTCCATTCGCAGATAAAATAAACTGTCTGTAACCAGCGGGTAGCTGAACTCCTCCAGGACTTGCCAGTCTTCACCGAACTGATACACAAGGTCCACAACCGTCCTGTTACCTTTTTCAAGACGGTAGTACAGGTAAGCCATTTCTCCATGGTTCGCCACATCCAGACCAAGTATGCTCTTTAGTTCCTCCACCGGCAGCTTGCCGAGCTCTTCCCCTGCGGCGGAGTAGGTAATACTGCCCAATTGAAACCGCCGCCCGTCCGGGTACCACTTGACGGTAGTTTTAACCGCCTCGGTTAAAAGAACTCTATCCCCTTGCAGCAGGTCCTGGAGCCAGTAGCGATAGCTGATGCCGTCCCCTACAAAACTGCTGGGTTCCCAGCAGACGGCACGAGTACCGTCAGGGGAGACTACCCCGCCGGCATAACTGCCGGGAAGAGCAATCTTTTTTTCCTTCTGCTCTTTAGTCTCGGGGTTGAACACCCGCAGTTTTGCGTCGGGCACAATCCTCAGTTCAACCGGTTCGGACATACTCAAAACCAATCCATCCCGGTCTTTGACTTGCTCCAGGAACAAGGTATAAGCCCGTTCCTCGCCCGCCGGAGTATTAAAAGTGACAACGACCTTTCGATCGTTTAGCCAGGTCAAACTGAACTCTTCCGGTGGTACGACCCTGGCCAGGGCCTGCTCCAAGCTGTTTCTGTCCACAGCCTTATTGAATTCCATGACCACCTCCGCTTCCGACGGCGAAGACAAGTACACCCCCAAATCCCGCATCTCCAAGTTAGGATAATTCTTTAGATACATAGTGACTTCAGCACCTACCTGCGCAGCAGGGGTTTTCGCTTTTTCTTCCGCGGGCGAGGCCTGCTCCCCGGACCCGGCGCAAGCGGATACAAAGAGTATTACGCTCAAAAACGCCATAACTAGCATCCATTTGTATCGCATTTTTGATCCCTCAATTTATAAAAACTTCTTATTCATTCCCAAAAAATTTTTTCTTGACTATCAAGCTCAATTCCAGTATCAAACCAATTAAAAGGGCGACACCGGCCTTTAACCAGAAAGCATAGATTATGGTTTTATCACCGTTAATCCCGTTCAAAATCATCCCCTGGACCGAGAGCAACACGGCAATAACTAAGGCATATAGTAGCGGTTTGACCAGAACAACACTTTTGGTTCGGAGAATTTCTTGAAAACTTTTAATGACAAAGACTATAATAGCTCCGTAGATTATGAAATTTAGCCAGCTGGCAAGAAACATTTTATCTTTGTAGCCCATTGGCTCAAGCTTTTTTTCGGTTTGATCTTTACTATTACCCATCCCCCGGCCCGTCGGGGGATAGATCTGGGCAAGAGTTCCATCGGGATTTCTTAAGTAGGTCCTGCCATTGATGGAAACAAAATCATTATCATTTCCCCCACTATTGATATAATGCTGGAGGGCTGCCAAATCTCCCGGATACAGGTCACTGTCAATAATTTCAAGAGTGGAGTAGTCATCCGATGAAACTTTGAAAATCCCCCATTTCACCGTAAACTGTTTATTGAACCTGTCTACCGAAATAATTACATGGTCTCCCCGCTTTAAATCAAAAGTAAGGGGATAATTACCCAGTTCCACGGCCACCCGGGAAGGGGTTTTCCGACCTGATAATATTTTTTTGACCTCGACCTCAATCTCGCCCTCATTTACCTCAAGAACTGAACCCAGGATCAAAGCATACTGGTCCCCGTGAGTCAAACGGTGTAAAACGTCGCCGGCTAACACCTGGCCGGCAAAGAGAACAAATACCAGAGCTATAACTAGCGATAACTTGACTAGCTTTTTAAACAATGGTATTCCCTCCCAGCCGTAAAACCCGCTTCCTTCCTTATTTTAGCAAAAATTAAAGGTACCCGCGATTAAGCTTTCGTTTTCCCTCTCTAATTTCCTTCCGCATTTTTCCATTGAAGAATGAAAAAATAAAAACCTAATCCAATTTTTTCTTAAATCGCAGCAGTGAAAGCAAGAATATTCCTACCCGGTGGGACCACTAGTCCCACCCTGGCATATCCGCCGTCAATACTGTTGCGTAACTCTTCATAACTGAAAACGCGGCCGACCACGTTAAAGGTTCCAGTGGCTTCAAAGCTCTGAAACAGCCTGCGGCTGGAAGAGGACATATCCTGGTCAAATACCACGGTCTTAATGTTGTCCACATCGATATTCACCGCATAACCGAAGATAAGCATCATTTTATAAGCATATCAGTTAAGGTCCATATTTGATTGTCAGGAAGCAATTGACTATGTTACAACCCAGAAAAAAGGATTGATCTCCGTGAGGGTCAGAACTTACTCGGGAGTATTAGTTATTCAAGTTAAGAACCGTCCCCGGCTTGAAATTCTTCCGTTGATTTTCTCCTGTCAGTACCGGCAAAAAAGTTTTTAGTTTTGCTAATCTCACCGGCGGAAAAAAGCATTGACAGCATTGTGTCACTAGTGATACTATGTCAATAGTAGTCAAAACGTATTCCGGGAGGGGAAATCATGTGTAACCATCGAGGGTCAACGCACCAGTTTCACGGTCCATGCTGCCACTCTCACGGGCCTCGGCTTGAGGGTTTTCTCATTCCTTGCCTGTTGCTTTTATTAAAGGACAACCCGGCCCACGGATATGAATTGATGGAAAGGCTGGCCGAACTTTCCTACCTTGAAGTCCAGCCTGACCCGGCAGTGGTTTACCGTCACCTACGCCGCCTGGAAGTAGAAGGCATGGTGGAATCCAGGCTCGAACCCGGCAGCGGCGGTCCAGCACGCAAGGTATACTCCCTCACGCCGGAAGGGGAAAGTTACCTTAAAGCATGGGCAATGCGTATTCGAAAGAAAAAAGCTTCACTGGAAGGGTTCCTGGCTGACTTTGAGAAACGTTACCCGCCTGAAAAAAGAAGCTGAACCGTCCCGCTTGAATTAGCGCCGGTATACTTTTTACGGGAGGCAAGCTGAAGCCTCCCTTCCACTTTACATAAACCAGGGGGGTGGTACCGTGTCTTTTACTTTTATCTTATATGTAATTTCAATTTTGAGCCTGACAGTCTCGTTTATAGCCGATAGAAAAAAAACGAAATCGGCTTTAACCAAATCATACAAAGCATTTTTGAATATATTCCCGGACCTGGCAGCTGTACTATTAATTATCGGGTTGGTGATGACCTTTATTTCTCCAGAAGTCATAAGTAAATTCATCGGCCGCGAAGCGGGGATTTGGGGAATAGCCCTAGCGTCAGTAGTAGGTTCAATAACCTTGATCCCGGGCTTCGTCGCCTTTCCCTTAGCAGCCTCTCTACTGAACCAAGGAGCCGGATTGATTCCCATTGCCGCTTTTGTCTCTACGCTGATGATGGTGGGCGTGGTTACCATGCCAATGGAGATAAAGTTTTTCGGCAAAAGGTTGGCTTTTTTGAGAAACGGTTTGAGTTTTATCTACGCCGTTATGGTGGCGCTGGCAATGGGAGTGTTGTTGGCATGACCAATTTTAAGCGTTATAAATGGATACTGTTTATCCTGCTGTTCGACTTGATAATTGCCTTAATAAGTCCTGAAAACGGCCAAAAAACAGCTACAAACACCTTAATAAACTTCAAGCAGATGCTCTCCGTGCTCCCGCCTATTTTTATCCTTCTTGGGCTCCTTGACGCCTGGGTGCCTCGTGAAACCATTATTAAACTCATGGGCGACAACTCAGGGCTGACAGGGATAGTTCTGAGTATTTTTTTAGGGGCGGCTGCTGCCGGTCCCCTATATGGCGCGTTCCCCGTAGCGGTTGTTATGATAAAAAAGGGAGCAAAACTCTCCAATGTAATCACTTTCTTGGGAGCTTGGTCCACCCTGAAAATACCCATGTTCCTGTTTGAAATATCTGCCCTAGGCCGTGCGTTTGCCGTAACAAGATGGTTGATAAACATTCCCGGAATCATTTTAATAGGTTACTTAATGGAATTACTGATGACTGAAGGAGAGAAACAGAATTTAAGGCAAACGGTTCTGCAAAACTTTCAGGAATAAAGGGTAGATGAGCCAGAGTTTTATTTATAGAAGTTTGAAAAATTATAAGGATATGAAAAGGGCGAGTATCCCTCAACAAAAACACTCCGATAGAAGGACCCGCCTGATGTCATTGTGCCGCTAATTGAAACGTTCGGGAAACCTCCAGGCCTTTTGAGGTCACCAGTATACCTCGGAATTACTCAACTGGAAACAAAGTTGTAAGCGAAACTATGGCTTATATTTATTATCCTTATAAATCTTGTATAATTGTTTATTAGAGAACGTTCTTCAGAAAACTAATGGTGAAAAAGGTGGCGGTAGAATTATGTCTCACACGCATGATATGCTGATCGAACTGCTGCGGGAGGTCAACCGCGGTTTGGCCGAGCAGATAAAGAAGATTTTAACCGAACATCAGCTTCCGCTCACCACGATAATGATTACCGGACAGGTCAAACGGAAACCGGGCGTTACGGTCAGTGAACTGGCGCGCAGAACCGGTTTTGCCAAATCCCATATTTCCAAAGCGGTTAAGGAGCTGGCAAAAAAGGGATGGATACAGAAAAAAACAGACCCCGCTGACCAAAGACGGGTGCGATTGTTTCTTAGCGAGGATGCTGAAGACCAGCTTGCCCAAGTCCGGGAGCGGATACGGCAGCAAATAGCCGAGGTGGTTTCCCACCTCTCGGAAGATAAAGCAGCGGCGATGATAGAGGGTTTGAAGGAAATAAGGGCTGCTTTGGAAATTACTGAGCAGGGGAAAGATGACCGATGAGTATCATTAAGATTGAAAACTTGGTCAAAAAGTTTGGGGAGATTACTGCCGTAGATGGTATAAACTTTTCCGTCAATGAGGGTGAAATTTTCGGCTTTCTGGGGCCCAACGGAGCCGGCAAGTCAACCACTATTAAAATATTATCCACTCTTTTAAAACCCACCGCTGGTACGGTGGAACTGGCCGGGTACGATGTAGTGAAGCAGCCTACCCAGGTGCGTCAGTCCATTGGGATAGTTTTTCAGGACCCTTCTCTGGATAACAGGCTGACCGCAGAGGAAAACCTCTATTTTCATGCCATGCTTTACAACGTGCCCAAGGAATTGCGAGAGGAACGAATTAACCATGTGTTGAAAATTGTAGACCTGATTGAGCGGCGCAAGTCTCTGGTAAAAACTTTTTCTGGAGGCATGAAAAGACGGCTGGAAATTGCCCGGGGTCTCCTGCATCATCCCAAAGTGTTGTTTCTAGATGAGCCAACTGTAGGCCTGGATCCCCAGACGCGTAATGCAATTTGGGATCACGTGAGAAAATTGCGGGATGAGATCGGCATTACGGTGTTTATGACAACCCACTACATGGACGAGGCGGAAAATTGTGACCGTATTGCGGTGATAGATTACGGTAAAATTCAGGCCATCGGCTCTCCGGCCACCTTGAAGCGGAGGTTGGGCGGCGACAAGATTGTGGTTCGGGGTGATAATGGTTTGAAGGAAGAGCTGGTATCCCGTTATAACGTAGAAGTCCAAGAATTACAAGGAGAGTATCATTTTACGGTGCCAAACGGAGCGGAATTTGTACCGAAAGTTGTTTCTGAGTTTCAGGGCCGTATCCGGTCCATCCAGGTGAAGGAACCAAGTCTTGATGACGTATTTCTCAAACTTACCGGAAGAACAATCAGGAGCGAAGAGATTTCCGGCCGGGAGGCTTTCCGGCAGAATGTGCGTTACAGGGTAAGGAGGCATTGAAGGTGCTATCTTTAAAGGTGATTTATACCATCTGGTTGCGGGAATTCAAAACATTTATTCGTGAAAGATCTCGTATGGTGGGAATGGTAGGACAGCCCCTCCTGTATCTTTTGATTTTGGGCAAAGGTATTACTGCCAGTATGAATTTGAACAATGCCCCGGCAGGGATGGACTACCTGCGTTTCATGTATCCAGGTATCATTGGTATGTCTGTTCTTTTTACCTCCATCTTTTCCGCAATGTCCATCATTTGGGACCGGGAATTTGGCTTTTTGAAAGAGGTGCTGGTAGCACCGGTTCCCCGCTGGGCAGTAGCAGTAGGCAAAGTGCTGGGTGGGGCTACAGTGGCCACTATCCAATCGGCCATTTTAATTGTGCTGGCACCCCTTGCGGGGATTAGCCTCTCGGTTTGGATAATAACCAAGATTATTCTGCTGTCATTTTTGATGAGCTTTGCTATCACCAGTCTGGGCGTATCAATAGCCGTTCGGATGGAATCCATGCAGGGCTTCCAAATGATTATGAACTTTTTAATTATGCCTCTGTACTTTCTAAGCGGCAGCATGTTTCCCATAAATACTGCCCCGGAATGGATGAAAAGCCTCATGGTGATTAACCCACTCACTTACGGAGTGGATGCTATCCGCACTGTGGTTTTCTCCGGTACGGTAATCAAGCTTGGTCAGGGGATTGAAAAGTCCCTTTTGGAGATAGCCCGCCAAGCAGGGCTTGTGCGCTGGAATCTTTCCATTGATATACTGGTTTTGATGGCCGTAGCCTTTGTACTGGTGATCGTCGGCACGTTAAGCTTCAGTAAGGCGGATTAAGGCAAGCTTACATCAACAATACCTTTAAGTACCAAACTATAAGGTTCAACCGCTAAAATCCGCCACCCTGTACCACTGCTTCTCTCTCTTGCCTTCTGGTTTGTTTAGTAATTGTTGTTGGGTGCCTTGTTGGCCAGCGTTATTCCTTCTATGAAACCACATCCTTCATCACTCAGTCACCATCAACATTAGGGGCAAAAGTCAAATAACCCGGGGTAGTATTCCTTGGCCTAATTGTTAAACGCACCGGTTTTCTATTGGAGCTGGTTCGATCTTCCAGGCCAAATCCACGCCAATAAATTTCATTCTAAAGGCCTTTTTCTTTGTCGATTTCCAACGAACTTACTAAACTTCGAAGGTTGTGTGCACATAAAGGGTCTGACTTGATCAAATAATCGCAAACCTTCTAAATATAAACAGTGGGGCTTATGGTAGGAAATGCTAGATTAACCAGGGCTGTGGGAGGCCTTTTTGTAGAATTTAGGGTGGGGCCTTTTTCCTTTACATTACTTTGTCCGGCTTTTTGAGGGCGGTCGAGGTGGCCGTTACTCGCATAAAGGGTCATGCCCTTGGTATGGTGAATACGGCTCCCCCATCCTACTTAAATCTCCGCATGACAGCTTCTTTAAACTTCCTGTATCTCTGGTTATTACCCATTTTCTGGGCTTCTTTTCTGTCTGTCCCATCAATATTATACTTTCCATCGACGATTATCCACCGCGCTCCAATTGTCTCAGACCAGCTGCTTATGAACAATATATAACGCGAATTAGGCTGTAATTGAGTATAGCCACCAAAAGAAATACGCATCTTCCATTAGATACACAGCACTTTATTTTTCGAGTTTTTGTAATAACTTTTTAATGTTTTTGTCTATCGAATTAATTTTTATTATCAGCCAGACTGGCAACACTATAAGCAATACTAGTGGTATTAAGTTACTAATGCTCCACACGACTTCACTAATACTATTAAGGGCCATAATTCTACCTCCAAAACCATAATACAGAGGCAGCGAATCTTACCGTCAATGCGTTTGGTTTCTACGATCTGAAGATATTCACGTATGGTACCATCTTTGTGTCGGCGTCTTTTAATTCGGCACAATAGCAACAATATTATGTATATTATATCATGTTCATACCAATATCATCAGCTGGATTCTCGAAAAAAGTATGTAGCTGACTTGACTTCTTGAGGGGTAAGTAAGTACAGCCACTTTGACTTTAACTTATTCAAGTATGGTGATAAAGACAAACCCATGAACAAATGTCGTAAAAGGTGTTGACAAAACGGGGTCACTACAGAACCAAGGATGTTAATTCCTTTTACTTTTTGCCAACCATAATAGACTTGCTGCAACTAAAACCTGTGCACAACCGATTAGGAACACAAAAAATCCAATCGAAAATCCGCTGAAAAATGCCAAAGCTAGTGATAATCCTCCTGCAAGAAATAATGCCTGTGAAGACCGATAATAAGAACCTACTCCAGTTATCCCAATGGAGTATAAAAATAAGGACCACAAAACAATTCCAGCAAAATCCCATAAATCTCGGAACCGAATTTGACCCTGTTCAACAATTAAAAATGTGACCATTCCAAGGGGAATACAAATTAATAATAACAATTTAGTAAGCTTTCTGGGAATTCGTCCCTCATGAAAATAGTTAGTTGCTAAAATTAGGCTTACCCCTCCAAAAAGCGCGAGATAACTCCAATTCATGAGATAATTTCCTCCTATATACTACTTATAATTCTAACTTAATTAAAAACATAGCTGGTTAGAAGACAGGGTTTCTTTCAACCCATCGGCTCAACAGACATACTGGGCGACCACAAAGGGCCTAGCCTTAAAATTAAAGGCTAGACTAGTAAACTCAAGATAGTTCCCACATGATCGTAATATTACTTTTACAATTACTTTATGGCCTCTTTTATTTCGGAACTAAACCTTTCGAACACTTGTTGTCTAAATCTTTCAATGTACTTTATATTTTGGACTCTACTGATCTCAATAGTATCCTTTCCATCTCCCTGACCAAAAAGAGAATATATAATGGCCCATCCTGTATCTCTGTATATTCACCAAATATTATTTTGTTTTTACCAAGAACATTTAACTGATCCACTTCCTGCTCTGACACACTCCTTTTACGGTGTGGATGATAGTACGCTTGTCCGGACTTGTTTCTACGAAAATAATGTCGCTGATATTGATTACCCGGATCTCTCCTTTCGTTTGAATGAAAAGCTTTGGTGTCTTAATCAAAAAACACCTAGGCTTCTTCCGGTTTATCATGGCAGCCCGGGCAGCCATTCGTTCTCTGACTCTGGCCATGGTTTTCCTCAGCCTGGGCCTGTCAAAGGGTTTTAGCAGGTAATCTACCGTATCCAGTTCAAAGGCTTCCACGGCAAACTTGCTTTCTACCGTAACAAAGACGACAAAAGGTTTTGAACTGATGGTGGTAAGGTGCCTCCCGGTTGTCTTCGGCTATCAGGATATTGAGCATACTGGTTTCCCCTTTCTTGGCCGGCCAATTGGGGAATCTTGTTCCAAGTTCTTCATTGACCCTGAAGCTAAAGCTTCTGTCAATAGCTACACCCCAGGTAACTTTCCCACCAAACCTATGCGGTAGAAACGCCGCCAGTTAGCGCTGTCCAATACTTCCTTGACCAGGACTTGTAACCAGGTGCCAAGCGGGAAGCTTTAGCGTCAATCTCACTCATCTTTACTTGTCAAATATATAATCCTTATCAACGGTGAAGGATTTTTCGGGCTAAACGCATTTATACGTCCTGTATATGTATCTAAAATAACAGAATCCTCAAAAGGTGGACGAGGAAAAGAATATGTTATTACTACTTCGCGTTTTCCATCTGTGTAAGTTAAATGAGCAGCCCCTTCATCAATCAACTTCCACCCATATAAGGGCATTTTTTTCTTGTAGAATTTTTTAAACAGACTTAAACTAGCCTTATTTACAAGAAATGTAACTTCCTGTTCAGTTTTACGTACCAATTCAGCGTTAGGATATATCGGTATGTTGCCTACGTTTTGTACCCCAGCGGTACAACCAGATAACAAATCTACAATAATCAAAATTATAAATAATGAGAAGAAACGTTTCGCCATGAGAATTCACCTCATTGTTAGCTTTCATTAATCGTAGTCGTATTTCGTTTGGAAAAACATTTTGATAAATGGAGTAATGATTTATCCCCAGTTTTTAATGTGAGAAGGATTTTTCCTTAGACATGGAAATTTTTCCATAGACTAAATATCGACCACCCAAATCATCCTTATCTACTTTCCTGTCATTGGAAATTCATTCGTTCCTTACCTTTCCAGGTTTAGTAATAGATAGTATAAATTCTATATCAGTAATCGAACTGCCGGCATAATCCACTTTGTTCATGGACAAAACCGCAGGAGCCAAAGACAGGGCAATACCAACAGTAGTCCAGGTGAAAGTAAAAACGATGATTATAAAAACTTTTTATTCATTCCCAAAAAAAAAATTTTTCCTGACTATCATGCTCAATTCCAGTATCAAACCAATTAAAAGGGCGACACCGACCTTTAACCAGAAAGCATAGATTATGGTTTTATCACCGTTAATCGATTTCCTTCCGCATTTTTCCATTGGAGAAAGAAAAAATAAAAACCTAATCCAATTTTTTCTTAAATCGTAGCAGTGAAAGCAAGAATATTCCCGCGCTCATGGAAACAAGCCACACAACTTCGGTCCAGAGAAACTCTATACCCACGCCTTTCAATATGATACCCCTCAGTACCCGCAGGAAATAGGTGATGGGTATAAAGTTGCCGATAAAATAGATAAACGCCGGCATGGACTCCCGGGGGAACATAAACCCGGACAGGAGTACACTCGGCAATATCAAGGCAAAAGAAGCCTGCATGGCCTGAAGCTGGGTCCTGGCTACGGTAGAAATCATTAGACCAAATCCTAGAGCCGTCCACAAAAATATCAGGGCCAACGACATTAACAACAGAAAACTTCCCTTTATTGGAACATCAAACCAAAAGACCGCTACAGTAATCACCAGCAAAACATCAAAGAGTCCGATGAATATATAAGGTATGAGCTTCCCGATAATAAGTTCAGCGGGCTTGATGGGAGTGATAATCAGTTGCTCCAGCGTCCCTCTCTCCCGTTCTCTTACCAGGGCAAAAGCCGTAAGCATGACGGTGATATTCTGAAGTACGACGCCGACCAGCCCCGGAATGTTGAACTTTATGCTTTCCATGTCCGGATTGTACCAAACCCTGCTTCTTAAATCGATAGGCATCTTCAATGATTTTTCATTAATTCCCCTGCTTTGCAATCTCTCTTTTTGGATAACAAAGGATTTGGCCTGAGCCAGCATGCGGGCGGTGGACAATGCCTTGGTGGCTACCAGCGGGTCTGAACCGTCAATAATAATTTGCAGGGAGGCGCTTTTACCACTGTACAAATCCCGACCCAAACCCGGTGGAACCACTAGTCCCACCTTGGCATATCCGCCGTCAATACTGTTGCGTAACTCTTCATAACTGAAAACGTGGCCGACCACGTTAAAGGTTCCAGTGGCTTCAAAGCTCTGAATCAGCCTTCGGCTGGAAGAGGACATATCCTGGTCAAATACCACGGTCTTAATGTTGTCCACATCGGTATTCACCGCATAACCGAAGATAAGCATCATTACTAAAGGAAGGAGCAGGGCGATGGCCAGACTGGGTTTATCCCGGCGAATCTGAATAAACTCCTTCCAAATGATGGCTCTTATACGGTTCCACTTCATTTCATCATCCCCCGGCGGGCGAAATCTGCTCCCGGCCCTTCCTTTTCTACGCAGGCAATAAATACGGACTCCAGAGAATCGAGACCGTGCCTGGCCTTAATTTCTTCCGGAGTTCCGAAATCCATGAGATTGCCCCGGAATATGAAACCGACCACGTCACATTTTTCGGCTTCATCCATGTAATGAGTAGTAACCAGGATGGTAACCCCTTCCTCGTGGGCCAGCCAGTACAGGAGGTCCCAAAAAATCTTTCTGGACAGGGGGTCAACTCCGGCAGTAGGCTCGTCTAAAAAAAGCAGCCGGGGACGGTGTACCAGAGCGGCCGCCAGGGCCAGTCTCTGCTTCCATCCCCCGGACAAGGTCCCGGCCAGTTGTCTCTCCCGGCCAACTAGCCCGGCAAGCTCTACCAGCTCTCTAACTCTGCCGGTAAGTTTCTGTCCCTTCAGGCCGTAAATTCCCCCATAAAACCTCAGGTTTTCTTCTACGGTCAAATCTTCATAGAGGCTGAATTTCTGGGACATGTAACCTATCTGTTGCTTAATCCGTTCTCCCTCTTCCAACGGTATGCCCAACACCTCTCCGGTACCCGCAGTAGGAGTCAAGATCCCGCACAGCATACGAATGGTAGTGGACTTTCCCGATCCGTTGGGGCCGAGAAAGCCGAAGATACTGCCGGGCTTGATGGAAAAAGAAAGGTTGTTAACAACCCTGTTTTCGCCGAAATCCTTGGTCAATCCCGATACTCTAATGGCATACTCCATAAGCTCACCCCCTACTCGACAAACACCACATCAGCCGGCATACCGGGCTTAAGCTTACCGCCGGCATTTTCCAGGGCTACTTTCACCCTAAACACCATATTGGTCCTTTCCTTCCTGGTCTGTACGTTTTTAGGGGTAAATTCCGCCTCCTGTGAAATATAGGTTACTTTTCCTTTAAACGTCTCACCGGGAAAAGCATCGACAGATACGCGGGCGGCCTGTCCTATTTTTACCTTTCCTAACTCTGCTTCAGGAATATAAACTTCCAGCCAAAGGTGGTCAAGGTCGGTTATAACGGCTAACGGGGTGCCGGGATTAACAAATTCACCTTCATTAATGAGTTTTTCCGTAACCACACCATCTGCGGGCGCCTTTATTACTGCCTTTTCCAGCTGGGCTTTAGCAATTTTCCAGGCTGCTACAGCCTGTTCAAGGCCTGCTTCCAGGGCAGAAATAGTCTCTTTGGTAGCACCGGCCTTAACCAGCTTTGATTGTTCCCTGGCCGCCCGGTACTGGGAAGAGACAGCGTCCAAATGACTTTGGGCTGCATATACTTTAGCCCGGGCTGCCTCCAGTTGTCGTTCCGTAACCGCCCCCTCTTCATAAAGCTCTTTTAATCTTTCATAGTCTTTCTGCGCCGTGAGAAGGGCTTTCCTGGCCCCTTCCACCAAAGCCCGAACCTGGGCCGCTGTAGCTTCGGCTTGCCGTATTTGTTCTAATCTGCTGCCTTTTTTGGTTTCCCCCAACCTGGCCTCAGCGGCCGCCACCGCAGCTTCCGCTTGCTTTACCTGCCACTGTAAAACTGTATCATCAATGCGAGCTATTTCCTGTCCAGACTGTACAAATTGTCCTTCGCCCACACTAAACGAAATTACTTTACCCGCTATTTCCGCTGCTACTACGACCTCATTAGCCTCAATGGTTCCCGACGCCTCCATTCTACCGTTGTCATCCTTCTCTAGTAATGCACAACCGGTAGCTAGCACGGAAATAAGCAAAAATAACGCTAATTTTTTAAAATACTTCATGTGTTATCTCCCTCTTTCTTAACAACGCCATGCAAAAAGATATTAACGATTTCCTGAAGGTATACTTTTTGATCTTCTTCATCGAATTTTTCCGGAGGCAACATGTACTTGGAAATAAGGAAAGACAGAAACATTCCCCCAAAAATTCTCGCGGCAATCACGGAATCAAGGGGACGAAAAATCCCCTTAGCTATCCGTTTTTCAATATAACCGGCTAAAGCCCCTAAGATTTCAGCTCCGATATTTTCATAAACTTCCTTCCTTATCTCTTCATGGAATTGTGCTTCCGTAATGATGACTTTCAATAATTTCATGTTCTCAGATATTACTTTCAGCCTGTTTTCCATAATATTTTGTAGGACTGTTTCGTCATTGGTCTCCGGTAGGTCCTCAAACACCTGCTTCAGTCCGTGCAGAGCAACGGGCCGGGCAAGGGAAATCAATATATCTTTTTTGGTGGGAAAATAACGAAAAATGGTTCCTTCGGCACATCTTGCTTCGTAGGCAATCTCCCTGGTAGTAGTGGCAGAAAACCCTTTTTCGCTGAACAACTTCAGCGCCGCATCTAAAATGATCTTACGGGTATCTCTCTTTTTGGCGCACAAACAAATCACTCCCTATAGTGATTGATGAAGGTTTAATGAGTGAGTACTTACTATAAGTCTCCAGTATATAATTTCATTTGTCAATACCTAAGTTCCGAAATAGTTTTCATGTTGCGACATATAAGTCGGAATACAAACAGAAAACACCCGGCCACTTTACGACCAGGTGTTAGGGTCTGACTTGAGGATTTGGTTTCCAGTTGGGAAAGGAAAATATCGAGGTCAAATTTACTAAGAGACTTTTTTGATAGGAAAATTGGGGGTAACCGGAAACGTGGGCGTGTATTTTCTCAGATACTCCAGTATTTTTTCTTCCAGCGGGACCTTCCTCTCCCGGAGAGCCTGGTTGCCAAAGAGCACGTTAAACTCCAGTATATAGGGACGGCCATCGACAAAAGCAACGTCAAAGCCGGCATGATTGATTTCAAAGTGACGCGCTATTGTCGTTACCACCCTCAGGACCTCCTCCGGAATATCTTCGAAGGAAACCCTGGCGCCCCGGGCAACGTTGTTATAAAAATTACCTTCTCCCCCTATCCGCCAGTAGGCAGTAAGGACTTCTTCCCCCACGAAAACCACCCGCAGGTCCCGGTCAATGGGCAGCCTCTCCTGAACATAAAGAATTTTGTTAGTTTCAGCATAAGCCAGAAGCTCTCTTTCGGTCTCAACCAGTCTTACGCCTCTTCCTTGGGAACTCCTGACTTCCTTGACAACCAAAGGCAAAGTCATCTCATCAAGAATTTTTTCCACGCTCTCCGCCCCGCCGGGCAGGATCAAGGTATGCGGGACATATTCAGGGAATACCGCCCAGAGAGCCCTGGTCATCTCCACCTTGTCGTGTCCCAGGTGGTAGGAACTCACGCTGGGAAAGATACGCTTTTTCAAGCCGTAAACCAGAGCGTTGACCTGCCAGTATTCGGGAAACAGAACCCAGTCGGCCTCTTCAATCTCCCTGCGCCGGCTAAAAATCATTTCCGGTTTGATGTACAGCACCCCGGGTATTCCCAGGGTGCGAAAAGGGTCGAAGGTTACCAGTCTCATTTCCTCTCCCCCGCCACCATATTTAGATCGGAATAATATTCGGCATTAACAAGGAAATCCCTGCTGTAAAACTCCGGCTAAAGCATTTATTCTTTACCGTAAAATGTTATTTCAAAACCGTCTCGCTTTATTTTTATATTCGCCCGTCGAATAAGTTTTTCCGTATAATCTTCCCAAGCATTTTCCCTCAATACTTCAAACTCAAACCCTCTTACTTCAGGATATCTTTCACCCAGTTTACTAGCAAAGTTTTCCTTAAGGCGTTTAATAGCCACGCTTCTGGCAATCCGGGGAATCCTTGATTCTTTCCATTCCTCCCTCGAACGATAGCCCAGTGCCTGCCAGGCTTCTTTTTCAAGCTCGAGAACCTTCTCCCAACTACCCTCTCGTTTATAACTCTTTTCAGACATCTCGTCTACTTCTTCTAACAGCTTCCGCGCTTCTTCTAAACTAACGTCAAAACCCTGCCTCTTTGCTTCCTGATACAGCACTTCCCGGCGTAGCAAGAGATTGAACGCCTGATTTTCATCCAGGGGAGCCATGCTGCGGCGCATCCGCCGAAAATAACGTTTTTCATCCTCGGTTAAGGAGGAGGGATCCAAGCCTATGTTGCGAATATATTGCTCTATATAATCCTGAGGATTAAAAGAGTTGTTCTCCTCATCTTCTCCAGACAATTGCTGCACCCTGCGACTCATTTGCAGGCTGACTTCTCTTTCTCTAATTTCCTGCCTTATTTCCTGCAGGGTAATTTCCCGGCCGTTAACCACCGCCACCACATCATTGCCGGAGGTATTATTACTGCAGGCGACCAGCCCCAGTAAGAGCAACAGTCCAACTACTAATTTGACACCTTTACAAACAGATTTCCTTTCCATATTAGCCAACCCACCTTTGTGTCTCTCCCTCACCGCTGCCACATCTAAAAACCTCGCTAATCAAAATATTCGCTAGTGTAGAAATATTATCCTGTTATAGTATTATTTTATTTAATATTCCCGCCCGTTACCCGAATGGCTTTGACAGCGGGGCTCCGACGGACTTTTGTACGCGGGAGGAAGCCGAAATCGCAATCAACCGTCATACCAGCCAAGCCGTTTTCCCGTAAGCCTAGATCTCTTCGTATACACTAGGGAGACTTCAGCAAGGTCTTCGGCGTGGCAACCTTTTACGCCCAGTTTTGGAGGTCTGTGAATTATATATCACATTACCGGCAGTAAAATTGAGCCCGTTATTGCACATGTTTGATATCACGATTTAAGGGAAAGGCTTAACTTATGGCATTAAGACTATTGATTACCTCGTGCGGCGGCCCGGGACAGCTAAAAACTCCCTCCTAACGGTTGATACCACAACTGACCCTTGATAGAAAACTGAACGGTTAAGCGACCCGCCGTCCCAGCATCCTGGTATCAAGAAAGCTTGCGGTTATCCGCAAGCTTTCTTCTGCCACCCCGTTTGTAACTGGCCTTGACCTTGGCTTGGCTGGACAGCAAAAATTCTGCCTTTTGGATCAACCTTTCCCGGTCAACTTAACTCCCTTCCGGTATGGAAGGTTATTTTAACGCTATTCCCCGTTACAAGGGAACCGCGAGGGCATGCCCAGATAATAACCCTGCCCGTATCGAACACCGGCACGGCGCAAAATCTCAACTGCTTCGCGGCTTTCAACGTACTCGGCCACTACTTCCACCGAAAGTCCTTGTAAGAGGCTTACCATGTTTTCTACAATCATCCTGCAGCGACCACTCCTGGTTATCTCGCGCACCAGAGACCCCTCTATTTTGGCAAAGTAGCAGTCGAAGTAGCGTAGATAAAGAAACGAAGAAAAACCGCTTCCAAAGTCGTCGACTGCTAGGCGCACGCCCAAATCTGCCATGTCCCTGGCAAAAGCCTGCACGGCATGCATATCGCGCACGGCTTGTCGCTCGGTAATCTCGGCAACAATTTCTTCCGGGCGGATGCCGTAGCGGCGTAAAAGATCAGCCAGGAACTGCGGAGTTCCTCCGCTCTCTACCTCGCGCATGGAAAAATTGATGAAGAAAAGCATGTCCTCAGCCCAAGAATTCTTTTTTTCCTGCAGTGCCTGCTCTATAACTATGCGCCCAACTTCCCCCATAAGGCCGAATTGCTCAGCCGCCTCTACAAAAAGCCCGGCAGGAAGATACTTTTCCCCCCTCCTCACCCGAGCGAGAACTTCGTAACCTACCGGCCTGCCGGTCTCTAGATCTACAATTGGCTGGTAAAAAGGAACAATGGCCCCCTCCGAACGCAGAGCTTCTCGCAAGAGAAGAATTCTCTCGTGAACCACTGTAGGATTAGTGCTCTCACCGGCTGCATCCACCAGCAGTGCCCGGTTCTTACCGGTCCTCTTGGCCATTACCTGAGCAACCTCGGCGGCACACATTAGGTCGGCTAGCGCTTCCCCGTGGTGGGGGTAAGAAGCCACACCTATGCTGCCTGTAATAAAAATTTCGTCCCCCAACGGACGAACTTTCAAGGCGGCCATGCCCCGGCACAGTTCCTGCGCCTTGGCCAGGGCCTCGGCAGGACCCGTATCCATTAGGATAACTCCATACTCGTTACCGCCTATGCGTGCAATCGCAAAGGCATCGGACACCGCCTCCCGCAGGAAGTCTGCCACAGCCTTAAGTACAATATCCCCTACGGTATAACCGTAAACGTCGTTAACCAGCTTAAAATTATCAATGTCTATCCAGCACAAAGAGAACTCTCGTTTTGTGCGCCGGGCGAACTCGAGTGCCTCCTGCAACTCTTTTTCGAACTTGCGGCGGCTCAAAAGGCCTGTAAGAACATCTACTTCCGAAACCATCCGCATCTGGCGCGCTACCTCCCCCTCGTATCCGAGGAGTAACAGGCCGAGGTCGAGAAGCAGCGATGTCCCGCCGTACTTCAAGCTTTGCAGTTCTCTCTCCGGGAATGGGAGAACCGGGACTAATTCGTCGCACCAGCGCCCGAAAAGGAAACCGTAGGCTGTTACCAGTTGTTCCAGCGACACTTCTGCAGCGCCCAGCTTTCTCCCAAATTCTATACGCCGCCGCAAGAGTTCCTCGTTATGGCTTCCAGCAAACAACGCCAAAAAGTCGCTCGCTGCTCCGCGCAGTTCTGTCTCGCTTGTCTCTTGCCTTACCCGTTCCAACAAGGCTCGCAGTCGGTCGGCGTATGCCTGCACCACCCTTTCTGTAACTTCTTCCCCAACCAAGGACAATTGCTCCGCCTGGGATGTTAATTCTTGAACAAGCTCCAGCATTCCCTTGGAAAACCACACACACGTTCACTCCTCATCGTCCTTGGCAAAAACCACCCTGTTTTTGCCCAATTCTTTGGCTCGATACATCGCTTGATCCGCTTGACGGATTAGCTCGTCGGGTTCGACGGCACCACGGCCGGCATACTCGGCAGCTCCTATACTTACCGTAAGGCCTTCCAGTCCTGGCAGCACTTTTTTTGCTGCTACTTGGGCCCGAATTCGTTCGAGAGGAATCCTAGCCCTGACAGAATCTGTAGCCGGAAGGACAATTACAAATTCTTCACCGCCAAGACGAACGGCTACGTCATCACTTCGCAAAACTCTTTCGATCAAACCAGCTACGGAACGAAGTGCTTCATCACCTGCCTGGTGACCAAACCGGTCATTGATTCGCTTAAAATCATCCAAATCGAGCATGGCTACAACAAGCGGCTTGCCCTGCATTTGAGCATCTTTAAGCATCCGGGGAAAAAGGCGGTAAAGGGCTACCCGATTGTAAAGCCCGGTGAGATGGTCGCGCTCAACCCTTTCCTTCAACTGGAGGAAGAACGTATCAATAACTATTAGGACTTGGGCCAGAAACTCGGTCGCGCGGTCTATGTATATCCACTGCACATTGTCACTGTCCCGCCTGATTCCCATAACCTCCCGAAAGGCACGCGTATGCACATCCAAAATGTTGGCGGCCTGTACCTCGCTCTCATCCAGGCAGCGGAGGAGATCTTGGTACGCTTCCAGAAGTACCCCCTCCGTAGCCCCTTCATATATATAACGTTCAAGATATTTACGGTAAGTTGCATAAAATTCCCCCGACAACTAGACATGCCTCCTCCCTACCAGTACGCTGGCATCGTCTTCAGCGATACCATATCTCTTTAACACCTGGCGGGCCGTTTCTTCCACCGTCCCTTCCCAAAGCCATGGCAACCCTACGGGTGAAAAGCTACGCTTTATCCCGTCGGTACAAACCACGAGAAGAGCTGGCTCCGACAGCTCCAGTCGGCGGACGGCAGGTTTCAACATTCTCTTGCCTACAATGCCCGGCTGCCCTACCAAAACCTCCGTAGCTTTTGGCGTCAGCACCCACCCCCTGATGTTCCCGACCAAAACATATTCTATGGCTTTTCGTTTAAGCAGGGCCGTAAAAAGAGCGCATCCCCGCGTCTGAAAAGCCGCTTCTTCCAGAATGGAGTACACCTGCTGCAGGTCCCCCGCAGCCCGTTGCAGCGCCTGCGCTAGGACTGCCACTCCCCGGTTTGCTCCTTCCCCGTGGCCCAGAACATCCGCAACAACTGTAAGTACATGTGTTTCTAGCTCCTGAGTATAACAAAGGTCACCACTCACCTTTTCCCGCCAGTGGGGACGCGAAAGGGTCGACACTTTCCACCCGGAGCCTCTTCCTGCCTGCTCATCAGTTTCCAATTTTTCATCCTGTAATCTCAAAACCTGCGCCTCCTCTTTTCCACCCTCACCACGGTGCCCGTACCGACTTCGGAGGCAATCTCAAAAGAATCCATAAGGCGTCTTATTCCCGACAAGCCTATGCCTAGACTGCGCTCATACGTTGTGTAACCTTTTGTCAAAACCAGGTCTACGTCCTCAATACCCGGACCGTGATCAACCGCCACCACCTCTATGGTAGGCCCGCCATTCTCCTCGAGCCGCTTGCGGATCATTATTTTGCCGGTTTGCGCATAGCGATAGATATTGCGCGCAAGTTCGGAAACCGCAGTTGCTACTTTGGTTACGTCAGCCAGAGAAAAACCAAGCTCCTGAGCAAGTTGCTTGGCCATCTGCCTAGCTACCGCAATATCTTCTTCCCGCGCGATACGCACCACCACGTCAAAGTCGTTCGCCGGGATATCCAGTAACTCCCTTACTTTCCCTTCCAAGGCCTCCTACTCCTCCCTTAAGAGGGCTATACTAGAGTCAATGCGTGCTCAAGGTCTCGGGCAACCAAAAAACCCTGCAATTCTATTCCCATTTGGGCCAGAGTTAGGGCCACAGGAGGCCGGATACCGCAGATCACCGTGCGGCAACCCATCAGGCGGGCCATAGCAGCAGTCTCGGAAAGAGTATAGGATATATAGCTGTCAATTACCTCTACCATCCGTACGTCCAAAATAACCGCCCGTACCCGCTGTTCCTGAATTTCCGCCAAAAGTTGTGCCTGCAGCTGCTCCACAGTTTTATCGTCCAGGTCTATCTGTATGGGCACCAGCAAACAATCACCCACCCTTATGGTTGGAACTACCCTTTCTTTATGTGTCATGGTGCTCTTCACCTTCGCCTGAAAAATTACTGCCCTGCGCCCATGCGATTTGTCTACGCTGCTTCCTCTCTTCCTCGAGGAGGGCTATAGCCTGGCGCAGAGCATCTTCAAGGTCACGCGCTATCGCCACCATGCGGAAATCGATCCCCAGCTTTACCAAAGTGTGGGCAATTTCGGGCTTGATGCCGGTTAAGATAACCTCCGCTCCTAGTAGCTTGACCGCGCTAAACATTTCAATAAGAAAACCACCTACTGCGGTATCAATCGTGGAGACCCCTGTGACGTCCACGACTACCACTTTGGCCCGCGTAGTACTGGCACGCTCCAAAAGCCTTTCTACCAAAGCCTGCGCCCGATCACTATCGAAGCCACCAATCAGCGGCACCAGCAAGACATCCGTCCAAACGCGAATAATTGGCGCTCCCAACTCCGAAAGCATATGCTCAAGCTCGCAAACCGTCTGCTCGCTATGGTGGCGCAGCTCACCGCAGAGCTCTAGGATCAACGGCAAAAGCTCGGCAGTTGGAAAAGTCGGTATGCGCTCGATAACAAACTTTAACTTTGCCCCTAGATTCACTTCTCCCAGTTCCTGAAGCAAATCACACAAGGGTTCCCTTAACGCCTGGCGCAACTCATTTCCGCCGGCACCCGAAACAGCTTC
The DNA here is from genome assembly GCF_002207765.1 of Calderihabitans maritimus. Classification (NCBI taxonomy): domain Bacteria; kingdom Bacillati; phylum Bacillota; class Clostridia; order Neomoorellales; family Calderihabitantaceae; genus Calderihabitans; species Calderihabitans maritimus. Next base: position 18,431 of record NZ_BDGJ01000016.1, on the reverse strand, counting down.
CCGCAAGAGTTTGCGCCATAGTTTTCTTTCCTGCTCACTGGCCCCCAGTTCCTCCACAAGCATTTCTAGCCGGTTGTTGTCCACTATAGCCAACTCCTTTCTCGCCAACCTAAAGTACGAACACGCAGAAGGCGTACCCTCTCATTTATTAGACTTTATTCTACAACAACACAAGCTGTTTGTCTACCCTCCCATGAAAAGTTAAGGCTTGGTTCAGTATCTTCCCATTTGGAAGCTAAAACGGATATGGTCAGGGCAGGTTCAAGCAGAAGCGGTTTTTTCCTTCTTTCTTGGCTCGATAACAGGCCTGATCCGCCCTTGCCAGCAGCAAATCGATAGAATCGTCTTTCTGTGCCGAGGCTATGCCAATGCTTGCCGTGATCCGGCGGTGCGGGAAAGGGAAAGTTTCTATAGATTTCCGTATTCTTTCTGCCACTCTTACCGCACCTTCCTTGTTTGTTCCCGGAAGAATGATTACAAACTCCTCGCCCCCGTACCGGCCCGCAATATCCACCGTCCTGATGGAGTTTCTTATTATCTCTGCCGTTTTCTCCAGCACCACATCGCCGGACAGGTGGCCAAAAGCATCATTGTAAGCCTTGAAGTCATCTATGTCCAGGAAAATAACCGAAAGAGGAGTACCGTACCTGACTGTCCTCTCGAGTTCGTTAGCCAATATGTTCCGCAGGGCACGCTTGTTAAAGAAACCGGTCAGGACGTCGGTTTCGGCTTCTCTTTCCAGGCGGCGTATAAGGGTCGCGTTGGACAGGGCCACCGCAGCGAAGTTTGCATATATCTGCAGGTTTTTGTCTCCGTTGTCATCCATGGAAACAGGGGCCACTATACCTAACAAACCGACGGCCCCCAAAGCAGTCCAGAGGGGATAAATTAGAATTTCAGCTCCGGGAGTAACCTCTACACCGGCAAAACCCGGTAGAGGCCTTAATTCCTCAAGACTCAGGAATGACGGCTCAACTTTTGAAAAAACCTGTTCCATCAGCGGGTGGACCAACGGCCATTCCCTTCCGATCAATGGTTGGGCGTGTTCCCCTTTAGCCTGCGCTACTTTGATTTTATCTCCCTCTCGAAGGCCGACAACGCATAGCTCGGCCTTGTAGATTATGATCAACGAATTCGTTATAAGATCCAGAACCTTGTCCAGTTCGACGATCGAGGTCATCAGGCGGCTGATCTCATAGATGCTGTTCAGTTCAAGCCTCCTTAATCCTAACAGGTTTTTTTCCAGGATGGCCTTAAGAACTTCATTGATCGTCTGGTAAATGCTGTTTGCTTTCGACACAAAGGTATTTTCTTCCTCAAGTCCCACCTGGGTTCTAAGCCTGGTAGGAGCGACCACCAGAAACCCTATCTTTTGGGCATAGGAGCCCAAACGGTATGCACAAAGTTTAATCCCGTAAGGACAGGTAACAATATCTTTATCTTCTAAGGAAGCGAGGGCGGACTTATAAAAACTGATACACTTTTCGTTACGGAGTTCCCTCCCTTTATTTACCTCCTGGCATAATTCAACAGGCAAACTGAAGCGGGAAAAAGAACCACCGTTTATATCAAAGATGTAAATGTTTGCGTCCATGACCTTGGCCAGCGTATCCTGAAACTCCTGCCAGTACTTTACTGAGACGCTTAGGAGAAGGTTGGTTGGCATTTAGTATCACCTCACCTTAGCATATCTGCTTTGTTTAATTTGTCGAGGATATTTATTCCGTTTGGAGTAATCTCATACTCCCTCAGGGCCTTGTCATGGTCGCTTCCACGGGTTTTCAAGATTCCAAGAACCTTTTTGATGCTGGAACCGTCCTCCACGTACCGCAGGATGATTATATTATCAGCGAGTAAGGATATTTGTTCTCTGGATACTATCAAAGGTGAAAAAGGGTCATCGTTGAGCGCCGTAAATATAGAGCTGATATGCCGCCTCTTGAGCTGCTGTCCTAACGCCCAGAGATAATCCCTGTACTTTTGCGGGTCAGAAACGCTGTTTTCAAAAGAGGAGATGCTATCGATGACAAACCTCTCCACCTTTTTTTCCCTGATCAGGTCCAGTATCTCAAAAGCGTGTTTATCTACATCCAGTTCTATGGGGGAAATGAACTCGATGCTCAGTCGACCCTGGGCCAGATATTTGTCTATCTCCCATCCCAGACGACGGGCCGTATTTTGCAGTTGAGCCTCAGGCTCTTCAAAAGAAAGGAATATTCCATTTTCGCCTTTTTCAGCCCCTTCCAGTAAAAACTTAAGGGCGAGTATCGTCTTACCCGTACCGGTAGCACCGGAAACGAGGGTGATAGTCCCTTCTGTTAACCCACCATACAGCATTTCGTCTAAACTCGGAATTCCGAATCCCTTTCGTCCCGGCTTGAACCCATACTGGAGTTCTTCACCCTCCGGCCTCATCCTCGGGAACACTTCTATCCCCACCGGGCTAATTTGAAACAGGTGTTCCCCTTGCTGAAAACTGGTCCCCCTCATTTTCAGAATACGGATGAACCTTTTTTGAAATCGCTTTTCTTCCTGCCCGTAAAGGTGAAAAATTCCATCCGCAATGGCAAATTCGCTTAAGAGCGTCAGCTCTTTTTCTTCGTATTCGCCGACGAGAAATACAGTGATCTCCCATATCGATAGAGCGGCAGCCAGATCAAAAACAAAAGCCTTAAAAGTTTTTTCATCCGGGAAGATGTCTCTTATGGCCTTGAAACTATCAATTACAACTATGTTTGGTAGATGTTTCTTAATCATTTCCGTCAAGTATCCCAGAGCCTTATCCGCGCCCTGTTCCCGTAGAACAGCTCCCAAATCTCCATAAATAACCTTCTCCCCCAACAAATCATCCGAAAAAAACTCAAACCCCTGCAGGTGTCTTACCATCTTGAACTGTGATTCCGATATGGTAGTCAAATATAGACTTTTGCGACCGGCCCTGGCGTTGTTAAATATGATGTTTTGGACTAGTATCGTCTTTCCGCTACCCGGAGAGCCAGAAACGATGTTTAATGAATAAGCAGGTATGCCGCCACCAAGAATGTAGTCAAGATTTTTTATGCCCGTTATCAATTTATCCATCTTTCATTCCTCCCTGGAGTCAAAAGGAATACTGGCAAATTCTTCGTTCAGCCTCTTTTTTATTTCTTCCGTTCTTTCACGGCCAATGAGTCTGGCCAAAATTGCTACATACCTGGTGATAAACTTCATGAACATATCTCCAACCGGCAGCTCTGGGTTTTCCTTCAGACGGGCCGCTATCCTTGCGCAGGATATCCCATCTTGGTCGTACTGAAGAAGTTCTATTTCCTGATACTCCAGCGAAACCTCCCACACCACTCTTTCCACCAGCAGGTTTACAGAAAGTATCCCCAGGTACTTCGCCGACGCAGTCCACATCTCCCTGAGCAGGTTTTCATAGCGCTCGATCTCCTTCTCCGTGATTTCACTCATAACCGTCCCTCCTTGGATAAAAAACGCAGATTCTCAGTAACTCCCGGCCCTTAGCCAGAAGCCTCTTTCTTTTTTCACCCATAGCAATTTAATTATAAATCTTCCTCTAAAACCTTTTTCATGGCTTCTACCACTTCCGGGTCAAACTGCTTCCCGGAACAACGGTTCAGTTCCTCTATTACCCATTGGCGGGAAAAAGCTTGGCGATAAGGCCTGTCCGACGTCATAGCGTCATAAGAATCCACCACCCTGATAATCCGAGCCAGAAGCGGTATCTTATCGCCAGCGATGCCCTCCGGATAACCACCGCCATCATAGTCTTCGTGGTGGTAAAGAACTGCTTCAACTACTTCTTGCGGAAGCTTTGCCGGCTCCAGGATCTTCGCTCCCACGCAGGGATGAGACTGTATTTCTTTTTTCTCTTCCTCGGTAAGCCTGTCTGCCTTGAGCAGTATGTACTCCCTTACCCCGACCTTTCCTATATCGTGCAACAGCCCTCCTATATAAACCATTTCCTGTTCTTTTTCAGAAAGCCCCATTTTTCGAGCTACTGCCTTTGCCCACCGTGCTACCCGCAGCGAATGGCCCTGCGTATACTTGTCTTTTGCTTCCAACGCCGCGGCCAGCGCTCTTACAACGCTCATGTAATTTTCCCGTAAGGATTCGTAAAGCTTTGCGTTCTCTACCGCCAGGCCCACTTGACTGGCTATGATCGCCAGATAACCGATCGTATCTTCCTTCCAGTTATGAGGCGAAGACGTGTAAACAGTCAATGTACCCAATACCTTTCCCCTGGCCTGTACAGGAACCACAGCAACGGAACGCATTTCCTCGCTGTAATATGGCAGGCGCAAAGAGGGATCGCCCTTGGCCAAATCTTCCACAATCAGGGGCCTCGCCGTTTTCAACACCTCGCCCAGGATCGTGCCTTCTGCTCGCACTCGCTCCGGCTCGGCTGGCAAATCCTCACTCATTTCTAAATTCGCTTTCAGCACCAGTTCTCCCGTTTGCTCGTCAAGCAGCCTCAGCGCACACCACTTCGCCCCTAAAACTTCCTTTAGGCTTTGCAGCGCATATCTCATGATCGCGTCTATTTCCAGGCTAGAAGATACCAATTGGCCGACCTCAATTAGTTGCTTGAGCATTGCTGCGTGTTCCTCTAGACCCCTGTCCAGGGCCAAGGCGAAGCTTGTACCGAGGACGCTCAAAAAGCGAGCTTCGTCCTCGCCGAACTTGACGTCCTCAGGTTTAACCGGGTGGGTAAAAGCTCGGGTTATTTTCTCCCACACCTCGCGGGGTAGTGAAAAGGCCGCCAGCCTTTCCTCTACTGTTCTGCTTCCCAGGTGGCGCAACTCATTCGCTTCACCCGTTGCCCCTTCAACAAACTCTTTCCCAGAACCCCCACGCGGTTCCTGGTTGGTATCCGAAACAGCAAATTCCGGGCTTTCCTGGGGAAGCTTAACCGGCAACCCACCGGTGGCACCGGCCACTCCGGGTACGATTTCCGGGACCCGCTTGGCTACTTCTGACAAAGAAAGACTTGACGATACTGCCTGGCTCAACTCAAACCAGCCCTTGAGCTCTTCAACCTTTTCCCACAACTGTTGCCTCGAATTCAAAAGCCGAAAAAGAGTACTCGTGAAGGCGTGAAAAAGTTCGACTGCCTCCCGGAGGCGCTCTTCCGTCCACACCGGTATTACCCGTGCCGCTTCCGTGAGTTCCTTTCCGTTAATGCCCAGCTCTCTCGCCAGTTCCGGCACCATCTCCAGAGACAGCGGTTTTAGGCTCACGCCTTCCCCTATCGTGACAGCTACCGTCTCGCTTTTTATTTTAATGGGGAGGGCAATCTGTGCCAGCCCGGAATGGCACAACTGCAGCGAGGGTTGGCCGGATTTGACAGCAGCCTTCGCTAATTCATTCCGGGAAGCCATACAGCGCAAACGGCCCGAGTCCGTGTTATTGACCATCGTACAGAAAGAGCAAGGAATACTTGCCCTGCTAATCGGCTTACCTTCCGGGTCTGTAACTAAAACTGCTAGGCCCGTTACTATACTCACTCGTTCCTGTATCTGCTGTAATCCTGCTTCTTCCAAAAGTTCCTTAAAGTGCAGTAGTGAAGATTCATTTTGCACCGGCCTGACCTCCTTAAAACAAGTAATATTAAAGTTTATGTCGATTTGTCTGGTTAATCTTCTCACTCACCTTCCCGTTTTCGCCTTTTTCTCTATTAAATCAATTGTACTATTTATAAACCCTTTACCGCAATAGCTGAATTTCATTGAAGGGCTGCGTAGGGCAAAGAATCTTTTGCAGGCATCCTTGCCTTAAACTAACGACTACTGCCACCTTCGTCGTTCGGGACTTTCACCCGTAAGCCTTCGTCCCTGCCGGGCGCAAAAAAAACAGCCTGTCTACACAGGCTATAGTTAAAAAATCCCTCATAAGATTTTTTTCTAAAGGGTTGCTTCTCTGTAGTCTGTTTCTTAAGCAGGTTTTGCAATTAAAAGGCTTGCGGACTAGCCGCAAGCTTTTGTTCAATGATACAGGAATTATTCCACCTGAGGCAATTTGGCCAGGCTCTGTTCTAATAGTTCCGGCGAATACTCTATGTCTTCCAGCTCGCCGGCCAGGTAGGCATCATAAGCCGCTAGGTCGAAGAAACCGTGCCCGCTGAGGCAGAAAAGGATGGTCTTCGCTTCTCCACTTTCGCGGCAGGCAACAGCTTCGTCTAGGGCGGCCTTTACCGCGTGGGCCGCCTCAGGAGCCGGTACTATTCCCTCACTACGGGCAAAGGTTACCGCCGCTTCGAACACAGCCCTTTGCGGATAGGCTCTGGCCTCAATAAAGCCGTCATGGTAAAGCTGGCTTACCAGGGGAGCATCCCCATGGTAGCGAAGGCCTCCGGCATGGATGCCGGGAGGTACGAAGTCGTGTCCCAAAGTGTACATCATACTTATCGGTGTCAGCTTTGCCGTATCCCCGTAATCGTAGGCAAATTTGCCCCGGGTCAGCGTGGGGCAGGCACTGGGCTCCACCGCCATGACTCTTGTTTTACGCCCGCCGCTTAATACGTCCTGCAGGAAGGGAAAACTAAGACCGGCGAAGTTGCTGCCGCCCCCGCAGCAGCCTATAACTACATCCGGGTAGCTATCCACTTTCTCCAGTTGTTTCTTCGCTTCCAGACCAATCACCGTCTGGTGAAGCAGCACATGGTTTAACACGCTGCCCAGAGCGTAATTGGTATCTTCCCGGGTAGCGGCGTCTTCTACCGCTTCACTGATGGCAATACCCAGGCTGCCCAAAGAATCGGGGTTCTCGGCCAGAATCTTTCTTCCCGCTTCCGTATGTTCGCTGGGGCTGGGGATGACATTGGCCCCGAATAGCTCCATGAAAGAACGGCGGTAAGGTTTCTGATGGTAGCTCACCTTCACCATGTATACAGTACAGTCCAGACCGAAGAAACGGCAGGCCAGGCTCAAAGCGCTACCCCACTGCCCGGCGCCGGTTTCGGTGGCGATCCGTTTGATGCCCGCTTTTTTATTATAGTAAACTTGAGGCACCGAAGTATTTAACTTGTGGCTACCCGCCGGGCTCACGCCCTCATACTTGTAATAAATTTTGGCCGGGGTATCCAGGGCCTTTTCCAGCCGGTGGGCCCGGTACAGGGGAGTGGGGCGCCACAGGTGGTATATTTCCCGGACTTCGTCGGGAATGTCGATCCATCGTTCGGTGCTCACCTCTTGTTTAATCAGGTCCATGGGGAAAATGGGAGACAAATCTTCAGGGCCAAGAGGCTTCTTGCTGGCCGGATTAAGAGGTGGTTTGGGCAGGTTCGGCATGTCTGCCTGGATGTTATACCACCGCGTCGGAATGTCTTTTTCTTCTAGTAGAATTTTGGTAGGTTCTTTCAATCTCCTCTCTCCTCTCCTCGACTTTTTATAGCACCATTTTACTAAATGTATTAGGAGGTTGTCCAGATTGAGTATACTATGCCTTTTAGTTTTATCCAGTAGCGGTTGAGGACAGGATGTTGCTCCACTTGCCGCACCGGTCACCCCAGCGGGCCAGCACCTCTTCCTCCCTCCGGATTTCTATCACTTCGCAAAGGTTGGCACAACCCTTACACTCGAAACTGGAAGCGTCGTAAGTAAAGTTGGTCAGTTCAAAGCCGTAGAATTTCGTTTTTCCGGATTTTTGAACGGCTTCTTTGGCCAGTAAAGCCGCTCCCACCGCCCCCATCACGTTGTAATACCGGGGTACAATAATATCTGTTTCCAAGGCCTTGGCAAAAGCCTGGCGCATACCGGCGTTAGCCGCTACCCCTCCCTGAAAAACTACCGGGGGCAGAATTTCTTTGCCTTTTCCCACATTGTTCAGGTAGTTTCTTACCAGCGCCTCACACAGACCGGCAATTATATCCTCCAAGCGGTGGCCCATCTGCTGCTTGTGAATCATGTCGGACTCCGCGAAGACTGAACAGCGCCCTGCAATCCGCACCGGTGTCCGGGCCTTGAGCGCCAGTTCTCCGAATTTTTCAATAGGAATATTGAGCCTGGCAGCCTGTTGGTCCAAAAAGGAGCCCGTACCGGCGGCACATACCGTATTCATGGCAAAATCCACTACCACGCCGTTGCGCAGGATAATGATCTTAGAATCCTGCCCGCCGATTTCCAGTACCGTCTGAACCCCCGGTACCAGGTAGGAGGCAGCCACGGCATGAGCGGTTATTTCATTCTTAACTGCATCAGCTCCTACAATCGCCGCCGTCAGGTAGCGGGCACTGCCGGTGGTGCCGACCCCTTTAACTTTACAGGACGACCCTAGGCTTTCTTCGATCATTTTTAAACCTCTGGTTACGGTGACAATTGGCTGTCCTTGAGTTCTCAGATAAATGTTCTCCCTAATTTCTCCGTTTTCACTCATGGCCACTAGATTGGTGCTCACCGAACCTACATCTATGCCCAAATAAACTTTCATTCTGACTCCTTCCCTTCCAGTATATAGGCTCCGCACCTTATCCCTGAACTAAACCAATTTCTTTATAATTTGACCGGCCGACCAGATCTAAAAATGCTTCCAAACGGGTGACTATACCCGCCTCCCCCGACTGTTCGTCCACATAGAAAGTCATCACAGGTATGTTTTCCTGCCTTCCCACTCCGGGCAGGATCGAATGGGCCACAATCTCCGGCATACAGGTAAGGGGAGCCACCTGTATTACTCCCTGAAATCCTTCCCGGGCAAAGCGGACGGTACAACCAACCGTCTCCCGGCCATGACCACCTACAAAAGAATTAAGGTGGGGAACGGCCAGCTTTTTTACTTTCCTGCTCCCGCCGGTTCCCAAAAGGCCGAAAAACAAGTGCTCGTCAATCCATTCGCTGAGATAAATAGACCGTCTAACTTCGGCTCCCAGCCGCCCCAGATGCCTCTCCATGTTGAGGTTGACAAAGGGTTCCAGGATGGTATAAATTTCCCCTACTATCCCGATTTTCAGTACCGGACCTTCTCTTTGAGGAACGGAGTTCAGTTCCTCCTCAGCCTGCTTCACCGCCCGGTCAATGGCCTCCCTTCCGGAGGCGTCATCGATAGCCCCCAAAGCCTTCCGGTAAATTTCATCCACCCGGCCCGTAGCTTCTTCCCGGGGGCGCAGATACTGAACCCTTCTTTCAACCCGGTCCACCGCTAAAGCTTTCCACCAGGCCAGACGCAGGGCTTTAAAAATCTCCTTCCAGGAACGCCTTCCGGTAAGGTAACGAATTTTCGCCAGTACTTCGGAAAAATGTTGGTCGGGGGGTTCCAGTACCACCATCTCGTATTCATAACCAAGGTCCTTCAATATTTCCCGCTGGATCTCAGCGTAGTACCCGAAGCGACAGGGTCCTACCCCTCCAGCCATAAGGATGGTATCCGCTCCCCTTTCCGCCGCTTCCATGTAATTCCCCAGGTTAACTTTCAGCGGCAGGCAGGCAAATTCAGGAGAATGGCGGGCTCCTAAAGTGAGTGTTCTCTTACTACAGGCGGGTGGAACTACCACCTCCAGTCCCAGTTCCTCCAGCAAAGCCCTCACCACGATATAAAGATTGCCCATATGGGGAAAGGTTACTTTCATGACCAGGCCCCCCTCAAGGCCAGCATGTCTACAAAAGCTTCCAGGCGGGTGGCCACCCCGGCCTCACCGGTATGCTCGTCGACTGTCAGCATTAGGAAAGGTAGCTTGCGCGTCCGACGAATATACCGTTCTACCAGTTCCCCAATCATGGAATCGGGACCGCACCCGAAGGAAGCCAAGTGGATAATCCCTTTGATGCGCGGGTCCTGCAAAAAGTGGAAGGCAGCCCCTATAATCCTTTTCCCCAGGGTCCAGAACATGCGCTTAGGGAGCCGGGATGCTTCCCGTTCGATTACTTCTCGCGGCACGTTATCGGAAGTAACCACCGTTGTTCCCAGTCGCCTAAGCTTGCCAATGACATCCATGCTGGTATGGTGATCATAAAGATTATACCCATGCCCGAGCAGGGCTACCCTGAACTCGCCTTCATGAGAAACTTTTGGCATCTGGCCTTCCATAATTTTCAACGCCTCACAGGGCAATACACCGCCCCACGTCATGCGCTGGTATCTCTCCTGCTCCTCCACAGCCTGGTTCCAAGCTTTCCGAATCCGAAACGGATTTTGAGTAAAATACAGTCCCGTTTGAAAAACGGCCTGGTATAGTTTTTCTTCCCGCCGGCTCAGATCGATATCGACCACCAATAAATCGGGAAGACCAGGTATATTGGCTTTTATCATATCGGGAAGTCCCATTAATTTAGGGCAGATATAGGCCTTTCTCTCTAAGCCGATTAGACGCGGTACAAAGATACAGTCGACTTTTTCTTTCAGGTTCATGACATGCCCATAAAAAAGTTTCACCGGCAGACACGTTTCGTCTACCGCCCTAGAAATACCGTCATCCAGTATTTTTTTATTGGTTGAAGGGGAGGGTAATACCTCAGCCCCAAGCTCCATGAAAAACGTTTGCCATAAAGGATAGTAGTAATAATAAAAAAGGGCCCGGGGAATCCCGATTTTGACAGCCATCTATCCAGCCCTCCTATATTGATTCAACATCCAAATTTATTATTGCCATTAAAATCCAGATTATTCGTCTTTTCTTCTACTTCCGTTTGTTTCCGAATTTTCACTTTTCCGTTTCAACGGTTTGGTAGCTGGTAACGGCTGGCGGCTGGCATCTTGAGGTTTTAAAGCACTAGGACGGGTGTTTTGAATGGGCACCGGTGAACGAACCAGGATAGACTTCAAAGCGGTCCAGTTAAAAGGTATTAGCGGCCATAGATAAGGGACACCGAACGATTTACTCAAGGCCAGGAATATGAATACCAGGCCAAAACCTACCAGCAAACCAGGCAGGCGGAATAGCCCTACGGCAAAGATTAGTAAAATCCGGACCAAAGTGTTGGCCATACCCAGTTCGTAACTGGGAGTGGCAAAAACTCCCACCGCGGCAATGGACATATATAAAACTACCTCCGGCGCAAAAAGGCCAATATCTATAGCCACTTCACCAATCAGGATGGCAGCGATCAAGCCTAGAGCGGTGGTCAGGGCCGAAGGAGTGTGTACTGCCGCCATGCGAAGCAAATCTATACCCAGTTCGGCAAAAAAGAACTGCCACATTAATCCTACCTGCCCGGGTTTGTCGGGACCGATAAACTTTAGCCCCTCAGGAAGCAATCGCGGTTCTAAAGCCACCAACAACCATACCGGAGCCAAAAAAACCGAAGCAGCAATGCCGAAAAATCGTACCCAGCGCAGAAAAGCCCCTACCAGCGGGCTTTGGCGGTATTCCTCGGCGTGCTGTACATGGTGAAAAAAGGTAGCGGGTAAAATCATGACGCTGGGAGAAGTATCCACCAGCACCAACACATGTCCTTCCAACAGGTGAGCTGCCGCTACATCCGGGCGCTCCGTATACCGGATTTTGGGAAAGGGATTCCAAAAACTTCCGGGCATAATAAGTTCTTCCACGGATTTTTCGGCCATGGGCAGGCCGTCCATCCGGATGGCTTCAATTTTTTCCTTTATCAGTTGCACTAAGTTGGGGTTGGCTACATCCTCCAGGTAAGCAATACAAATGTCGGTCTTGGAACGAGTGCCCGCTTCCATCAATTCCATGCGTAATTTGGGATCACGAATTCGCCGGCGGATAAGAGCGGTGTTATATACCAGGGTTTCCACAAATCCGTCCCGGGAACCGCGCACCACTCTTTCCAGGTCCGGCTCTTCCGGCGAGCGAATAGGGTACTCCCGGGCGTCAATGAGAATGGCTTTTTGTTCGCCCTCGATAAACAGGGCGGTTTGACCCGCCAGAACCCTATCCACCACCTGATGAAGATCGTCGGTCTGGTCCACTTCAATGTAATCGATATAAGTTTTAAAGATTTTTTCCAGAGTATTAACCACTATATCTTCCCGCTTAACCAGGGTTAAACTGCGGAGAAGATACATCATTATATTATCCTTAGTGAAGCCGTCCACAAAAAGCAGAAAGGCATCCTTGCCTGCAAAATGCACCTGCCGGCTGATGATATCAAAATTCTTGTCAATACCCAATGCTTCGTTTAGCCACTTGAGGTTTTCGTCCAGTTTTTTGCTTATCTTGGCCTTCTGACCGTCGTCAGCAATCATTGATTAACCACTCCCATCCGGGTAGTTTATCCCTGGGGATTGAACAGTACAGCCATCACATAGCCGAACACGATGGCAGCCGCAATACCTACAGCCGTCGCCTCGATTCCCCCGCCGAAGGCTCCTAGTAAACCTTTAGTTTTTACCGCCTTAATAGCCCCCTGGGTTAAAGTGTGGCCGAATCCACTGAGGGGAATAGTGGCCCCGGCTCCTCCTATGTCTACCAGAGGCTGGTAGAGACCCAGGCCGCTGGATACGGCGCCCATGATCACAAACCCCACCAGAACGTGAGCGGGAGTTACTTCATAGGGAGTAAGATCCATAATTAACTGCCCAATTAAACAAATTATTCCTCCTACTAAAAAAGCCATTAGCAGATTCACTACACCATCCCCTTTCTGAAACTGTTACAGCTCAATGGCTACTGCGTGAGCAATACCAGGTATGGATTCTCCCTGCTGTACGCTCAAAGGACTCAGTAAGGCACCGGTTGCTATACCTAAAATCCTCCTCAGCTTACCGGCTTTCATCTGGTTTAGAATATAACCGCCGGTTACTACAGCTATGCAGGCACAACCGCTTCCCCCGGCATGAGTATCCTGAGACGGGTCGAATATAAGAACACCACAGTCGGTGTAGTTTTGGGACAAATCGTAGCCCTGCTGCTGAGCCAGTTGGATTAACACCGAACGTCCGACAGAAGCCAGGTCTCCGGTTACGATCAGGTCATAATCCTGTGGACCGCGACCGGTATCTTTAAAGTGGTTAACCAGGGTGTCAAGAGCCGCGGGAGCCATAGCCGCGCCCATATCGAAAGGATCTTTAACTCCCGCATCCACCACTTTACCCACCGTAGCGTGCGTAATTCTCGGCCCCGTACCCTCACTGGCCAAAACAAAAGCCCCCGCACCGGTGATAGTCCACTGGGCAGTCATGGGACGCTGGGACCCTAACTCGGTAGGATAACGGTACTGGCGCTCGGAAGTGTTATGATGGCTGCAGGTCGCCGCCACTACCTTAGAGGCAAAGCCTCCGTCGATAAGCATGGCCCCTAGGGCGAGACCCTCGTACATAGTAGAGCAGGCACCATACAACCCGAAGAAAGGTATACCGAGCGTGCGGGCCGCAAAATTGCAACAAATAATCTGGTTTATCAAATCTCCTGCCAGTAGATAGTCGATATCCTGCAGCGACAGATTAACCTTTTGTAAGGCCATCTGGACACTCTCTTCCAAAATTTTGCTCTCCGCTTTTTCCCATGATTTTTGTCCGTAGTAGGTATCCTCCATAACCTTGTCAAAAGTATGGGCCAGGGGACCTTCCCCTTCTTTAGGCCCCACTATGGTTGCCGTTGAAATAATGCAAGGCGGGTTAGAAAACTGAACCGTTCGCTGGCCCACCCTTTTTAGCGTCTGGCTCAAGAATATCCCCTCCTGTACCTCAGGAAAACATAAACGCTATCAAGCCAACTATTACCGAGATTAAAAACCCGTAGACCAATACGGGACCTGCAATATTGAACATACGGGCACCAACTCCAAAAACGAAACCTTCCCTTTTAAACTCCATAGCGGAGGAAACGATAGAATTGGCAAAACCGGTTATAGGGATGATAGACCCGGCCCCGGCAACTTTCCCTATATTGTCATATATACCGAGACCGGTTAAAAAAGCCCCCAGGAACACCATAACCATAATCGTGGCGCTGCTGGCCTCCTGCTGGGCCAAACCGCCGGCCATAAACAGATTCATAAATATCTGGCCGATCATGCTGATAAGTCCACCCACCAGAAACGCAAATACAGCATTTTTTAGCACCGGAGGTTTCGGTTTCACCCGGTTGACTAAGGCCTGGTATTCCTGTTGCTGGTATTGCTGTTGACTCTGCTGGATTTCCTGCGGTAAAGAATTTGGAGAATTCGTTCCCCCTTGTTTTGGTGGGACCATACTATCGCCTCCCAAAAAATATTATGGTCCCGGTGAGTGGCCTTTATGCAGGACAAATAAAAACACCTGCCTGCAGGCAGGTGCCCTATCAAGAGGCTTACTCATCGGTATAAGCAATTTTTACGTTAGCTTTAAAATCCACCAGACGTCCCTCGTGAACGTCTGCCGTCAGGTTGTAAATCTCCACTCCCGTTATGTTAGGTATGGTTTTGGACGCTTCACTTACGGCAGACTGTACAGCATCCTTCCAGCTGACATGAGATTCTCCCACCAGCTCAACTACTTTTACATGCAACTGTCATACCTCCTCCAAGGCTTTTTCTAATTGGTCTCATTCTAAGTATCTCTCTCACCAATTAAAATATACTATAGCACTAATATTCCCCCGATGGCTCTGGTTCAGTCATGAGCTGGCGGATAATTTTAAGGGCCTGCCTTTCAATCCTGGAAACTTGCACCTGGGAAAGGCCTATAATTTCGGCCACTTCCATCTGGGTCTTATCCTCAAAAAAACGAAGCATTATAACCCGGCGGTGTTTTTCCGGCAACTTTTTCAACACTTCCTTCAAGGCCACCCGGTCAACCCAAGCACCTGCTTTCCCTTCCCTTGCGGCTAACTGATCCAGAACGTATATGGGATCCCCATCATCTTCATAAACAGTGTCATGAATGGAACTGGGTAATTGCACGGCTTCCATCGCCTCCACTATCTCCTCTACGGGAATATCTAGGGCCGACGAAATTTCGCCGATGGTAGGTTCTCTACCCAGTTCTTTACTCAGGTTTTCTTTGGTCCGATTAACTTTGAAGGCAGTTTCCTTTAAGGAACGGCTGACCTTCACCGGACTGTCATCGCGCAAAAAACGCCTAATTTCCCCCATAATCATGGGTACCGCATAGGTAGAAAATTTCACATTGAAACTCGGGTCGAACTTATCCACTGCCTTCATCAATCCAATAGTGCCCACCTGAAACAAGTCTTCCAGCTCGTATCCCCTGTTTTCGAATCGCTGCACCAAATTAAATACCAGTTTTAAATTACAGTTGATTAACTTTTCCCGGGCTTTCTGATCTCCCGCTTTGGCCTTTTTTAGCAGCTCTTCCATTTCTTCATCGGAAAGCAGCGGGAATCGCGGGATGTTCATTTCCGACAGACGTGCCACCATAGTATCCCCACTTAATCCTCTTTTTAGCCTTCTTCTCCATTTGCCGGCCACTTTTTGACCAAACGCACGCGAGTTCCCTCGCCCACCCTAGAATCCACCTCTACCCGGTCCATGAAGGACTTCATAAAAACAAACCCCAGTCCGATACGCTCCGGATTGCTGGAATAAGCCGGTTCTATAGCCTTCTCTACATCTTCAATACCTTTGCCTTTATCCTCAACCAGAATTTCTAAACCTTTTTCAAACCTTTTGACTTCCAAAAAAATTATCCCGTCTGGGTTGTTATCGTACCCGTGAATTATAGCGTTAGATACTGCCTCCGACACGGCAACCTTTATCTCTTCCAGTTCATTCAAAGTAAGGTCTTTCCGAGCCGCTACCGAAGCTACTACTACACGGCAAAGACCAATATTTTCCGGTACACTTAGGAGCTTTAACTGCACTCTATTTTCCAGTTTACCCAAGTTATCAGTTGACATTCTTTAGCCTCCTTTAAGCCAGTTCGTCCATTCCCTGCTGTATGGTATCGTAGTGGGGCATTATTTTAAGCAGTCCTGACAATTCCAAAATCTTTTTAATCTGTGGTCGAGCGCCGGTAAGAAGTACTTTCCCGCCTCTTTCAGTAACCTTTTTATACCTCCCCAGGATAACTCCCAGTCCCGAGCTGTCGATAAAGGTAACCTCCTTCAGGTCCAGTAAAAGATTTCTAACCGGCCATTCTTCTAAACAGCGATCTATTTCCGAACGAAAATTATCCGCAACCAGAAGGTCCAGTTCTCCCTGCAGGTCGACTATCAGAACGTCTCTTTCCCGGCTTAATTTAAGGTCCAAATCTATCCCTCCTGTTTAAGAAGATTTTGACAAGAATGTATTCTACAGTTAATAGCTATTATCCTGCTAAATCCTGGAAAAATAGACTGTTTACTTAAAAAAGTATAGGAAAGAGCAGAAAAATCTAATACTAAAATAGGTTAAATAGGATCAGGCCGCTTCAGTCTATATTACAGGGAGACGTACAGGAGGGTACGGCAATGAAAGATACTTTTCTGGTAGGAAGTTTGGCAGGTATTATCGGTACTCTGGCCATGGACCTTTTGTCCGTTGTAGCCACTCTACTGAAAATACCTCACTCGACAGCTATTGGTGTAGCCGCGGATATCTTTTTGGTCCGGCAGCTATTGGGCACCCCTGCCGCGTGGCTGATAGGAATCGCAGGTCACCTTGTCATAGGGATGGTCGGAGGAATTTTTACCGCTTATCTCCTCCGCTATACCGGAAGAGATTATGCGATATTCAAAGGCATTCTCCTGGCCTGGATTATTGGTATGGGAACTGTAGGCTTTGTCATGCCCTTACTAAAGATCAGTCCTCAAATACAAAGAGAAGCCTTTACCAACCTCTTTGCCGTGGTCAGCCTAGCCGTTTACGGGGGAATTACGGCCTATCTGATCGCCAGGTTTGGGAAAATATTCATCCCTAATAGAAAATAAAAAACCGCGCACCCGCAGATCGAATCGAAAGAGAACCCGTCATCAAAGACGGGTTCTTTTTTGTTTTAAAAGATGTAAGCCCGACTAAAAACACAAAAAGATTGTGATTCCCGTCACAGAATAAACTGGCTCCGCCAATTACAATCAAAGTAAAAAAACGGAAGAGGAGGAGATTGGTATGTTTTGTTACCAGTGTGAACAGACGGCCGGCGGTAGCGGCTGTACCAGGGTAGGTGTATGTGGCAAGAACGAAGATATCGCGGGGCTGCAGGACACTTTGCTTATTGGTCTGAAAGGCATCGCAGCCTATGCATACCATGCACGGGAACTGGGTGCGCGCGATGACCAAGTTGAAGCCTTTATGCATGAAGCTTTGTTCTCCACCCTTACCAACGTCAACTTTAATCTTGACCGCCACATTGAACTGCTTCTGAAGTGTGGGGAAATGAACCTGCGGATTATGGAGCTACTGGATAAAGCCCATGTAGAGCGCTTTGGTTCGCCCGTCCCTACCGCGGTTTCTACCGGTACCAAATCCGGCCCCGGTATTCTGGTCACCGGACATGACCTGCTGGACCTGTATGAATTACTTAAGCAGACGGAAGGGACAGGTGTGAATGTTTACACCCACGGAGAAATGCTTCCGGCCCATGCCTATCCCGAACTGAAAAAATTCTCTCACCTCGTGGGTAACTATGGTACTGCCTGGCAAAACCAGAAGAAGGAGTTTGAGCAATTCCCCGGTGCAATTCTTGCTACCACCAACTGTGTGTTGATCCCTAAGGAGTCTTACCAGGACCGTATATTTACCTGCAGTGTTACCGGACTACCGGGAGTAACCCATATTAAGAACCGCGACTTCACGCCGGTGATTGAAAAGGCCAAGTCTCTACCGCCGCTACCAGAAACTGAAGGTAGAACCATTACTACCGGCTTCCATCACACGGCCATTCTAGGTTTAGCTGATAAAATTATCGAAGCAGTCAAAGCCGGTAAGATACGCCACTTCTTCCTGGTGGGCGGTTGCGACGGAGCAAGACCGGGCCGCAGTTACTACACCGAATTTGTCCAGAAGGTGCCGAAGGACTGCGTAGTGCTCACCTTAGCCTGCGGCAAGTATCGCTTCAACCATCTTGACCTGGGAGACATCAACGGTATCCCGCGCCTCATTGACATCGGTCAGTGCAACAATGCTTATTCAGCCGTCCAAGTGGCATTGGCTCTGGCTAAGGCTTTCAACTGCGGTGTCAACGAACTACCGCTCAGCCTGGTATTGTCCTGGTTCGAGCAGAAAGCCGTAGCCATCCTGCTAACCCTTCTGCATCTAGGAATCAAAAATATTCGCATAGGCCCCACTGCACCTGCATTTATTACACCAAATGTACTCAAAGTGCTGCAGGAACAGTACGGTCTCAAACTTGTAACCACTCCAGAACAGGATCTCAAAGAAATCCTTGGATGAGCGCAACTTCCCTCCTCAAAATAGGGTCCGGTGTTAACCGGACCTTTACTATTTTCCATAAAAAATGTACCGCAGCCGGCAAATTGTATTAGTATTACAGGAATAGCCCCGGAAACCTGAGTAAATTCCGAGGCTATCTTTTTTATTCGAGCCAATTGCGCTGTGCGGAAGCAAGCACAAATAGCCCGTTTTAGGGTATCAAACAAAACATCTTACCCCAAC
>NZ_BDGJ01000015.1 GCF_002207765.1 Calderihabitans maritimus | reverse complement strand
CCCGCCTGCCCGGGTGGCTACCACCGGCCGGCGGGCCGCCATGGCCTCCAGAGTACCGATAGACTGGCCTTCACTGTAAGAGGGAACTACAAATACGTTCATCAGCGGAAGCAGTTGAGGAACGTCCCGGCGAAAGCCGGTGAAAACGGTACCGGGAATCAGATTGAGACGCCGGGCTTCTTCCTCCAGTTGGTTTCTCTGCGGACCGTCACCGACAATAACGAACTGGGCATCGGGAAAGTACAGGCGTATCCGGGCTGCCGCCTGCAGGAAGAGGGAAACTCCTTTAGCCGGTATCAGCCGGGCAACCACCCCGACCACGGGAGCCCTCAGGTTTAGCCCCAGTTCCTTTTTCATGCGGTGACAGTCAACCACCGGCTTAAAACGCCGCAGGTCGATGCCATTGTAGATAGTGGAAATTTTTTCGGGCGGTATCTTCTCCACAGCGGCTATCTCCCGCGCCAGCGCCCGGGACACCGCAATATGGTGGTCGGTGGTCCGGGCCAGTTGCCGCTGAATACGGGCAAAAATTTTCTTCTTCCACCAGGAAGCAGAGCCGTTATAAATAAAGTTGTGTACCGTAACCAGAGTTACCGGCGCCTGGGCCTGGCGGGCCGCCAGCCGTCCCACCAAGCCGGCCCGGGCACCGTGAGTGTGGACCACGTGAACCCGGTTCTGCTGTATTATTTGCCGGAGGTGGTGCATGGCATGCCAGTCGGTAAAGGGGTTGGTTTCTCCTTTCAACGTTACAGGAAACACGGTGGCTCCTGCGTTCCGCAATTCCCGGGTCATTTCTCCGTACTCGGGGCAGGCCACCATGAGGTTATATTTCCAGAAATCGCAGTTTCTAAGGAGAGAAAGCACATGTTCCTTCATCCCGCCTTCCGCCGGGCGAAGTACGTGCAACACGTTTATCCTGGCCACCTGGGATCTCCTTTCCCTGCCGCGTCTTTATTAGAGTGCGCCGATCGGCAAATTTTATGCTTCGGCAGGTGGTTCAGGAATCCCAAAACTAGCGTTTAAAAATAGTGCGGATAACCGTTTTGGTTCCCGACAGGGCCATGCCCCAGAAGTTGCGGTTGCGGCTCAGTATCTCGTCCAGAGCTTCCACCACCCGGTCTATTTCTTCCCGCGTCACCGTTAAGGGCGGTTCCAGGCGAATCACGTTGGGGTTGTTTAAAGTATAGGCGGTTATAATGCGGTGCCGGTTCATCAACTCTACCGCCACCAGGGCTCCCATGTATTCCTGGGACAGGCGGCCCAAGGCCCCGCCCGTCATGCGGTTCAGCAATCCCTGGTTGAGCTCCTCGAACTCCAACCCTACCAGCAACCCCCGGCCCCGCACATCTTTGATAACCGGGTGC
Organism: Calderihabitans maritimus; assembly: GCF_002207765.1. NCBI lineage: Bacteria > Bacillati > Bacillota > Clostridia > Neomoorellales > Calderihabitantaceae > Calderihabitans > Calderihabitans maritimus. The sequence goes on along the minus strand of NZ_BDGJ01000015.1, from coordinate 6,836 downwards.
TTTTCCTTCAGGTCCACAAGGCGGTCGAGCAGGTAGCGCCCCTGTTCCCGAGCATTCTGCGTCAGGTTTTCCTCCAGCAGGGCGTTTATGGCCGCAATAGCCGCCGCGCAGGCCCGGGTGTTGCCGCCGAAGGTAGAGGTATGAAGTGTGCTCTTTTCCATCCCCCCGTAGGCCCGGTCCCAAATCTCTTCCGTGGTAATGTAGGCGCCTATTGGCATAACCCCTCCTCCCAGGGACTTGGCTACGCACATGATGTCGGGGACCACGCCTTCCTCTTCGGCAGCAAAAAGGTAACCGGTACGACCAAAACCGGTTTGAATTTCATCCAGGACCAGCAGCGCCTCATACCGGCTGCAAAGTTCCCTAACCGCAGAGAGGTATCCCGGAGGCGGGACGATTATTCCCCCTTCACCCTGAATAGGCTCCAGGATGACCGCGGCCACATCGCCCGGCGAAAGGGCCCTTTCCAAGGCCTCCAGATCCCCAAAAGGTACTGCTGAGCAGCCGGGCAGTAGGGGGCGAAAATCTTTTTGGTATTTGGTACGGCCGGTCACCGACAGAGCTCCAAAAGTCTTGCCGTGGAAGGAACCTTCGGCATAGATGATTTTCTGCTTGCCTGTGGCAGCCCGAGCCAGCTTCAAAGCCCCTTCTACCGCTTCCGCCCCGCTGTTGCCGAAAAAGCTACGCTGAAGCTTGCCCGGAGTTATACGGGCCAGGTTATGGGCCAGCGCGGCAGTCAAATTCCCGAGAGAGGCCTGGAGCAGATTGGGGCGATCTTTGACTTTTTCCAGGGCTTCTACCACCGCCGGGTGGTTATGTCCCAGGTTCAGCGCCCCGTATCCTCCCAGAAAATCCAGGTACTCGTTTCCCTCCCGGTCCCACACGCGCACTCCTTCGGCCTTAACAAAACTCTTGTCGAAATCCAAGAGGCTCATCAGAGTGGCTAGGCCTGGATTCACATAATCCTTATAATAGGCCCGCACCGTCTTCCGATCGAGGTTGAGAGCCTCATCCAAGGAAATAAGGTCATATTTGTTTGCCATACCTTCTCCTCCCTTCATCAAGGGAATTCTTCTGCGGGGAAAAATTTCCTGCCTGCAGGCTATGAACTTGTTGTTTTAACGGGAATAAAATAGGGCAAAAGTCTCCGTCAGATATATGGAGGAGAACTGCTTTGAAGTGTCTACGCGCCGCAATTCGTCTCCTGCTTCAGGTTTTGGTGTTGGCGGCCCTGCTGGTGATAATAGCCATGTACCTGGTTTTGGCTTTAGTATTGCTTTTATACCTCAAAATTAGTCCTTCTCCGGGCTCAAACGGCTCTTCTTCTCGCCCCAAGGTCTGCATTCTCACTTCCGTCCATCCCTGGAATGATGGACGCATCACTTTTAAGGAAGCGGTATCGCTGGCCCGCAAGTACCGGGTTGAGCTTCATGCGCCGGCCGACTTCCGGAGGCGCAGGGTTGGTGGTGTGGACATATACGGTCTACCGCGCCTATCCCGGCGGTACCTGCGGCCGTTGAACTGGATAAGGCTGCTTTACCGCGCCCTGCAGTCTGACGCCGTGGCGTATCATCTTCACGACCCTGAACTGCTCCTGCCGGGTGTCATCTTAAAAATAGTGACCGGCAAAAAAATCGTATATGATATTCACGAGGACTACCCTTCGGTTACTCTCTACAAGGACTGGATACCCCGGATATTGCGGCCGCCGGCCGCTTCCCTTGCTGACTTTACCGAGAGGCAACTGGCCGGCTTTAGTGACGCTCTGGTCTTTGCAGCCCCGTTTATCAGGACCCGCTTTTCCTTCCTGCCTGTTCACCAGGAGGAAATTTTAAATTACCCCCGGCTTGAACAACCGGTAGCGCCACGGCCTGAGGCCAGGGAAGTAGCTGAGGACGGGGAATGCAGGCTTATTTATGCCGGTGTGATTCACCGCGTAAGAGGCGCCGTGGAGATGGTAAAAGCAGTAGCGATCCTGCAGCGGCAAAACCTGGGCTGCCGTCTCTACCTGGTAGGACCGGTACGGCCTGCGGGTTTCCGGCAGGAAATTGAACAATTGATAAAAGATTGCGGCCTGCAGGGACGGGTTATCCTGACCGGACGGGTTTCCCAAGAGGAAGTTTACCGCTACTATGCGAAAGCAGACGTTGCCCTAGCCCCCCTGCATCCCTGGGGTAACTACCGGGAAATGGCCGGGAACAAGTTCTACGAGTACATGTCTGCAGGCCTTCCGATGGTCGTCTCTCATTTTCCGGCCTGGGAAAATTTCGTCCGGGAACACGGGTGCGGCCTCACGGTTGACCCTCGTGATCCACACGACCTGGCGGAAAAAATCGCGTATCTCTGCCGGAACCCGGAACTGCGCAGAACCATGGGCGAAAAAGGCATGCAGGCCTGCCGTTTAAAGTATAACTGGGAGGTAGAAGAGGCAAAACTGTTTCGCTTGTACGAGAAATTAATGGGCTCTAGTGTTCGCCCTCGTTCCGAAAGTCTGCGCTAGCCCGGCAATCAGCCTAAGGAAACTCGTTGTCCGGGGATGTAGGCTCCGGCCCATTCAAGTCAAGAACCGTCCCGAACTTGAAACTTGAACCGAATTTGAAAAATCTAGTATGCACCAAAGAACATACATCTTCCGGGTAACGCGTCGCATCGCGACGGAAGTTCCTTAAAGCCGGGGCGGGAATTTTCCCGCTTCGGCTTTTATTGTCACCAAAAGTTGGTCTTCCCTTTGCTAACATTTACCACAAGGGACATGTCGAAAATTGTCGAAACATCTCGAACGTAAATGCAGATAGAGTAAAAATAAAGTTTTTTTCCAACGAGGAGGTCGGCAATGATGTTTAAGAAGAAGTGGATCGGCTTAATATTGGTATTGGTTATGGTGGTGGGACTGGTGCCGGGGCCTTCCGTTCAGGCCGCCGTTAGCGTCCAGGATTTACGCCAGTATTTTGACAGTGTGGATACGAAGAACAACGGGGACTGGTACAAAAACTATAACAACGAACATAATGACCTTGCTTACGGAGAAAGCTTTGTAATGCAGGCTTACCTGGCCATGTTTGAGGCCACCGGGGATACATACTACCTGGACAAGTTTGTAGACCATGCCAAGGGAGTTTTGGCCCAAAGGGACAGCGTCCGGGGAGTAACTGACCACCGCGGCCTGAGCCTGCCTGCCTGGAGCAGCTCCCATTATACCGACGACGGTTCCCGGGTAATCTACCCCATTCATACCGGGATGATCGCCCAGCCTCTGGCCAAGTTCGGCGCCATAGTCAACCACCGCCCGGAACTGGCTTCTTACCGGGATGAAGCTGCCGAATTCGTACAGGCCGCCAAAGACGCCCTGGCCGTTTTTGACGCCAACTGGTATGAAGATGATAAGATCGCCTACCTGAAGGGGTCCGGCGGGTACCATAAGCCCTTTAACATGACCCTGGCCCAGGGAGATGTGATGGTTAACATATACCGGGCTACTGGGGAAACCGCCTACCGGGATAAAGCAGCCAAAGTCGCCCGTTACTTCAGGGGTTACCTGCAACTGGACTCTTCTACCAATTCTTACCTGTGGAAGTATTCCATGAAATATTCCGTGTGGGAAGACCTTGGACATGCCATCCCGGACCTGAGCTTTGTCTACCATGCTTACCTGGCGGGAATTGAATTTAACGAAACCGATATGCAGCGTTTTGCCAATACCGTGGCCAAGAAACTCATCCGCCCCGACGGCACGATCGCCCGGCGGGTAGACGGGTCCGGCAATTACTCTCCGGAAAGCTACATCAGCCTCTTCCTGTGGTACGACCCGTGGGCGCCCGCCATTTTTGACGCTTCCGCCCAGAGGCTGTTAAACCGCCGCTATGTTAACGCCGCGGAACTCGAGGGCGTAGCCCTGCTGGCCCGGGCCCAGGCTATACGCGTAGGAACGTTCGGACAAGCAGTCGTCCCCCAACCTCAGCCCCAGCCTCAACCGGAACCGCAGCCACCGGCAGCAACAAAACCTGATGGTTCTTCAGGCCAGGAATTAATTGTGAACGGAACTTTTGATGCAGGACGAAGCGGTTGGCTGGGTAGCTACGGGAGTGTGGAAACAGATCCAGACGGCAACCGGTATGCAGTAAATGACAGGAATTTCGGATTTTCGCAAAAGGTGCAGGTGAAACCCGGTACGGACTACCGCCTGCAACTCGACATCCGCCGCGGGACGGCTTCGGACAAGGCTCAAATCCTGGTCATTTATTACGATGCCGCCGGAAACAAGCTGGATAACTACTCTTCTTTCACCTACCAGCCCCAGGGAAAAGACTGGGAAACGGTGAAAAACGTCCTATCCCTGCCGGGTAATGTGCATTTTGTACGGGTATATTTAATGGGAGGCAACGGGACCTTCCACTTCGATAACGTTTCCCTGCAGGAAGTGCTGCCGGGTAGCGAGACCGCCCATCAGGAACCCGGTCAGGATGCCGGGCAGCCGCAACAGCCCGAGCCTGATGTGCTGGCACCCTGGGTCGACCTGGTGTTGCCGGAGGAAGGGTCATACGTTGGCGGTACCGTCGGGCTCCGGGCATCGGCCAGGGACAATCAAGGTCTGGAACGGGTGTACTTCGCCTATACCACCGACCTTAACCGGCCCTGGGTCACCCTGGGTGACGGCAACCTGGTTGAAGGTACGGACCAGGATGGCTCCTGGGAGTTAGCCTGGCAGGCGGCGGAACTGCCCGAGGGCGAGCTTTACTTAAGAGCAGTCGCCCTGGACCAGGCCGGAAACGTGGAAATTTCATCACCGGTAACGGTTAAAGTAGATACTACCGCGCCAACGGTTGAATTGTTGAACCCTGTAACTCAGGAACTGGTAGCCGGAAATGAAATTAACATCCGCTACCGGCTTTCGGAAGCGGCGAAGGTAAACGTAACGGTGTATGACGAGGGTGGACAGGCTGTAGCCCACCTCCTGGAAGCTTTCCAGGAAGCAGGCGAGTACCAAATAGCCTGGGATGGGAAGGTGAACGGCACCATTATTCCCGGCAGCTACACCTACGCGATTGCGGCTCAAGACCCAGCCGGTAACCAGGGTAAAGCCGACGGGACAATTAAGGTAGTGGAGCCCAACCTGATTGTGAACGGGGACTTCAGCCATGACCGTACCGGTTGGGTCGGTTCTTACGGTACCATTGAGCAGGAGGCAGGCGGAAACAAATACCTGGCCAATTCGTACAACTTCGGTTTCTCCCAGTGGGTAAACGTGGAACCGGGTACCGAATATATACTCTCCGCCAAAATCCGCAAGGGAGACGCTACGAAACCGGCCAAAATACTGGTGCTTTTCTACAATGAAAGCGGGAAATCCGGCGCGAAAGCCTTCACCTACGAGCCGGCGGGCAACGACTGGGAGCAGGTAGAGTACACGATTTCGGTTCCCAACGATGTCATTAAGATAAGGATTTACCTCATGACCTCCGGCGGCAGCGGAAACCACCATTTCGACGACGTCAACCTGAAGCCGGTGAGGTAGGAGTAAAAACAAACGGGGGTTGAGCTCAATATGTCAACCCCCGTTTCCGTTGATCCCCGCAAGCCGGCGTAAAACTTTAGCCAACCCCTGCTTGTCCAACTTACCCGAAGCGACATCCATCATTGTAGCGTAGAGCACTCCTTCAGGATCCTCTAAACTCACCCCGTTCAGTTCCAAAAACACCAGTGCACAAACAAGAGCTGAACGTTTATTACCATCTACGAATGGATGGTTCTTGCAAATATGATAAGCATAAGCCGCCGCCATTTCGTAAATATCCGGGTGAAGAAACTGCCCATCAAAAGTCGCCTCTGGCATGGCAATTGCTGACTGCAGTAATTTTATATTGCGGATACCAAACTGACCACCATACCTTCTAATCTGATCCCAGTGAATCTCTATTACTTCAGCCAAGGTCAAAAACCGAATTGCCGCCATCATAGACCTCCGGTCATCTTACTCAGCTAGCCTTTTTAGTGTAGCGGCATGTTTCGCGTTCACCTTGTTCAAGGCCTGTTGAAATCTCTCTCCCCGATCATTATCACTCATTGGAGAAATAATCAGGTTCTTTCCGTCCGTGGTAATTTTCAGAGGTGTGTCCATCGTTATGTTCAACAGTTCCAATATAGCTTTGTCGATAATCAACGCCGCGCTGTTTCCATGCGCCGTCAGTTTCTTAATCATTTCCTCAACCTCCTGTTAATTTATTGTGTTTACATCGTATAACCATGACTGGCTAATTGTCAAGTCCGTTGTCCGTATCGCATCTGATTCCCTCGCGTGGTCCTGTACATGTAATAGGCGAAAGCCAGTACCAGGGGAGTAATGAGCTGGGTTAAGGTGAAAAAACCCAGTCCCCAGCGGGGATGGACGTATTTGAGCAGGAATAAGGCGTTTTCTCTAACCGGCTCTTCGAAGAGAGCCCGCAGTACCTGGTGGTATCCTATGAAGGACCAGAACTGGTAACCGGTAGGAACTTCTTTTCTTTGAAGGTACAGGAACCTGATTAGCAGGATGAGCCCTATTAAGGACCCGACAAGCTGGGCCGGCCACCTTCCAAACGTAAATTCCGTCACCCGTCCCAGGACTTCTTGATTGAAAATATTTCCTATGCGGACAATAATGTACCCGAAGGATAGCCCCAAGACGCTCCAGTCGGCTATAAGATTCGGATTAACCCCATTCTTGCGGGCATAAGTCCAGCCCGCCAAAAACCCTCCCAGCAGCGCTCCATGCCATGAAAGGCCTCCTTCCCAGATCTTCAGGACCTGGACCGGCTCGGTCACCAACCACTGCGGGTAATTGGCGAGGACAAATACCAGCC
>NZ_BDGJ01000014.1 GCF_002207765.1 Calderihabitans maritimus | reverse complement strand
ACAATCCGTACGTTTCCAGACCGCTTTGGCCTCTATTAAGCTCATTCAGGCTTCTGCCGTTTTGGATTTAACCGAAGATGATTTCGATTTTCTGACGAGTAACAAAGTTTGGATTGCTACTGACCGCTCTCGTGCTCGTCGCTGCGTTGAGGCTTGCGTTTATGGTACGCTGGACTTTGTAGGATACCCTCGCTTTCCTGCTCCTGTTGAGTTTATTGCTGCCGTCATTGCTTATTATGTTCATCCCGTCAACATTCAAACGGCCTGTCTCATCATGGAAGGCGCTGAATTTACGGAAAACATTATTAATGGCGTCGAGCGTCCGGTTAAAGCCGCTGAATTGTTCGCGTTTACCTTGCGTGTACGCGCAGGAAACACTGACGTTCTTACTGACGCAGAAGAAAACGTGCGTCAAAAATTACGTGCAGAAGGAGTGATGTAATGTCTAAAGGTAAAAAACGTTCTGGCGCTCGCCCTGGTCGTCCGCAGCCGTTGCGAGGTACTAAAGGCAAGCGTAAAGGCGCTCGTCTTTGGTATGTAGGTGGTCAACAATTTTAATTGCAGGGGCTTCGGCCCCTTACTTGAGGATAAATTATGTCTAATATTCAAACTGGCGCCGAGCGTATGCCGCATGACCTTTCCCATCTTGGCTTCCTTGCTGGTCAGATTGGTCGTCTTATTACCATTTCAACTACTCCGGTTATCGCTGGCGACTCCTTCGAGATGGACGCCGTTGGCGCTCTCCGTCTTTCTCCATTGCGTCGTGGCCTTGCTATTGACTCTACTGTAGACATTTTTACTTTTTATGTCCCTCATCGTCACGTTTATGGTGAACAGTGGATTAAGTTCATGAAGGATGGTGTTAATGCCACTCCTCTCCCGACTGTTAACACTACTGGTTATATTGACCATGCCGCTTTTCTTGGCACGATTAACCCTGATACCAATAAAATCCCTAAGCATTTGTTTCAGGGTTATTTGAATATCTATAACAACTATTTTAAAGCGCCGTGGATGCCTGACCGTACCGAGGCTAACCCTAATGAGCTTAATCAAGATGATGCTCGTTATGGTTTCCGTTGCTGCCATCTCAAAAACATTTGGACTGCTCCGCTTCCTCCTGAGACTGAGCTTTCTCGCCAAATGACGACTTCTACCACATCTATTGACATTATGGGTCTGCAAGCTGCTTATGCTAATTTGCATACTGACCAAGAACGTGATTACTTCATGCAGCGTTACCATGATGTTATTTCTTCATTTGGAGGTAAAACCTCTTATGACGCTGACAACCGTCCTTTACTTGTCATGCGCTCTAATCTCTGGGCATCTGGCTATGATGTTGATGGAACTGACCAAACGTCGTTAGGCCAGTTTTCTGGTCGTGTTCAACAGACCTATAAACATTCTGTGCCGCGTTTCTTTGTTCCTGAGCATGGCACTATGTTTACTCTTGCGCTTGTTCGTTTTCCGCCTACTGCGACTAAAGAGATTCAGTACCTTAACGCTAAAGGTGCTTTGACTTATACCGATATTGCTGGCGACCCTGTTTTGTATGGCAACTTGCCGCCGCGTGAAATTTCTATGAAGGATGTTTTCCGTTCTGGTGATTCGTCTAAGAAGTTTAAGATTGCTGAGGGTCAGTGGTATCGTTATGCGCCTTCGTATGTTTCTCCTGCTTATCACCTTCTTGAAGGCTTCCCATTCATTCAGGAACCGCCTTCTGGTGATTTGCAAGAACGCGTACTTATTCGCCACCATGATTATGACCAGTGTTTCCAGTCCGTTCAGTTGTTGCAGTGGAATAGTCAGGTTAAATTTAATGTGACCGTTTATCGCAATCTGCCGACCACTCGCGATTCAATCATGACTTCGTGATAAAAGATTGAGTGTGAGGTTATAACGCCGAAGCGGTAAAAATTTTAATTTTTGCCGCTGAGGGGTTGACCAAGCGAAGCGCGGTAGGTTTTCTGCTTAGGAGTTTAATCATGTTTCAGACTTTTATTTCTCGCCATAATTCAAACTTTTTTTCTGATAAGCTGGTTCTCACTTCTGTTACTCCAGCTTCTTCGGCACCTGTTTTACAGACACCTAAAGCTACATCGTCAACGTTATATTTTGATAGTTTGACGGTTAATGCTGGTAATGGTGGTTTTCTTCATTGCATTCAGATGGATACATCTGTCAACGCCGCTAATCAGGTTGTTTCTGTTGGTGCTGATATTGCTTTTGATGCCGACCCTAAATTTTTTGCCTGTTTGGTTCGCTTTGAGTCTTCTTCGGTTCCGACTACCCTCCCGACTGCCTATGATGTTTATCCTTTGGATGGTCGCCATGATGGTGGTTATTATACCGTCAAGGACTGTGTGACTATTGACGTCCTTCCCCGTACGCCGGGCAATAATGTTTATGTTGGTTTCATGGTTTGGTCTAACTTTACCGCTACTAAATGCCGCGGATTGGTTTCGCTGAATCAGGTTATTAAAGAGATTATTTGTCTCCAGCCACTTAAGTGAGGTGATTTATGTTTGGTGCTATTGCTGGCGGTATTGCTTCTGCTCTTGCTGGTGGCGCCATGTCTAAATTGTTTGGAGGCGGTCAAAAAGCCGCCTCCGGTGGCATTCAAGGTGATGTGCTTGCTACCGATAACAATACTGTAGGCATGGGTGATGCTGGTATTAAATCTGCCATTCAAGGCTCTAATGTTCCTAACCCTGATGAGGCCGTCCCTAGTTTTGTTTCTGGTGCTATGGCTAAAGCTGGTAAAGGACTTCTTGAAGGTACGTTGCAGGCTGGCACTTCTGCCGTTTCTGATAAGTTGCTTGATTTGGTTGGACTTGGTGGCAAGTCTGCCGCTGATAAAGGAAAGGATACTCGTGATTATCTTGCTGCTGCATTTCCTGAGCTTAATGCTTGGGAGCGTGCTGGTGCTGATGCTTCCTCTGCTGGTATGGTTGACGCCGGATTTGAGAATCAAAAAGAGCTTACTAAAATGCAACTGGACAATCAGAAAGAGATTGCCGAGATGCAAAATGAGACTCAAAAAGAGATTGCTGGCATTCAGTCGGCGACTTCACGCCAGAATACGAAAGACCAGGTATATGCACAAAATGAGATGCTTGCTTATCAACAGAAGGAGTCTACTGCTCGCGTTGCGTCTATTATGGAAAACACCAATCTTTCCAAGCAACAGCAGGTTTCCGAGATTATGCGCCAAATGCTTACTCAAGCTCAAACGGCTGGTCAGTATTTTACCAATGACCAAATCAAAGAAATGACTCGCAAGGTTAGTGCTGAGGTTGACTTAGTTCATCAGCAAACGCAGAATCAGCGGTATGGCTCTTCTCATATTGGCGCTACTGCAAAGGATATTTCTAATGTCGTCACTGATGCTGCTTCTGGTGTGGTTGATATTTTTCATGGTATTGATAAAGCTGTTGCCGATACTTGGAACAATTTCTGGAAAGACGGTAAAGCTGATGGTATTGGCTCTAATTTGTCTAGGAAATAACCGTCAGGATTGACACCCTCCCAATTGTATGTTTTCATGCCTCCAAATCTTGGAGGCTTTTTTATGGTTCGTTCTTATTACCCTTCTGAATGTCACGCTGATTATTTTGACTTTGAGCGTATCGAGGCTCTTAAACCTGCTATTGAGGCTTGTGGCATTTCTACTCTTTCTCAATCCCCAATGCTTGGCTTCCATAAGCAGATGGATAACCGCATCAAGCTCTTGGAAGAGATTCTGTCTTTTCGTATGCAGGGCGTTGAGTTCGATAATGGTGATATGTATGTTGACGGCCATAAGGCTGCTTCTGACGTTCGTGATGAGTTTGTATCTGTTACTGAGAAGTTAATGGATGAATTGGCACAATGCTACAATGTGCTCCCCCAACTTGATATTAATAACACTATAGACCACCGCCCCGAAGGGGACGAAAAATGGTTTTTAGAGAACGAGAAGACGGTTACGCAGTTTTGCCGCAAGCTGGCTGCTGAACGCCCTCTTAAGGATATTCGCGATGAGTATAATTACCCCAAAAAGAAAGGTATTAAGGATGAGTGTTCAAGATTGCTGGAGGCCTCCACTATGAAATCGCGTAGAGGCTTTGCTATTCAGCGTTTGATGAATGCAATGCGACAGGCTCATGCTGATGGTTGGTTTATCGTTTTTGACACTCTCACGTTGGCTGACGACCGATTAGAGGCGTTTTATGATAATCCCAATGCTTTGCGTGACTATTTTCGTGATATTGGTCGTATGGTTCTTGCTGCCGAGGGTCGCAAGGCTAATGATTCACACGCCGACTGCTATCAGTATTTTTGTGTGCCTGAGTATGGTACAGCTAATGGCCGTCTTCATTTCCATGCGGTGCACTTTATGCGGACACTTCCTACAGGTAGCGTTGACCCTAATTTTGGTCGTCGGGTACGCAATCGCCGCCAGTTAAATAGCTTGCAAAATACGTGGCCTTATGGTTACAGTATGCCCATCGCAGTTCGCTACACGCAGGACGCTTTTTCACGTTCTGGTTGGTTGTGGCCTGTTGATGCTAAAGGTGAGCCGCTTAAAGCTACCAGTTATATGGCTGTTGGTTTCTATGTGGCTAAATACGTTAACAAAAAGTCAGATATGGACCTTGCTGCTAAAGGTCTAGGAGCTAAAGAATGGAACAACTCACTAAAAACCAAGCTGTCGCTACTTCCCAAGAAGCTGTTCAGAATCAGAATGAGCCGCAACTTCGGGATGAAAATGCTCACAATGACAAATCTGTCCACGGAGTGCTTAATCCAACTTACCAAGCTGGGTTACGACGCGACGCCGTTCAACCAGATATTGAAGCAGAACGCAAAAAGAGAGATGAGATTGAGGCTGGGAAAAGTTACTGTAGCCGACGTTTTGGCGGCGCAACCTGTGACGACAAATCTGCTCAAATTTATGCGCGCTTCGATAAAAATGATTGGCGTATCCAACCTGCAGAGTTTTATCGCTTCCATGACGCAGAAGTTAACACTTTCGGATATTTCTGATGAGTCGAAAAATTATCTTGATAAAGCAGGAATTACTACTGCTTGTTTACGAATTAAATCGAAGTGGACTGCTGGCGGAAAATGAGAAAATTCGACCTATCCTTGCGCAGCTCGAGAAGCTCTTACTTTGCGACCTTTCGCCATCAACTAACGATTCTGTCAAAAACTGACGCGTTGGATGAGGAGAAGTGGCTTAATATGCTTGGCACGTTCGTCAAGGACTGGTTTAGATATGAGTCACATTTTGTTCATGGTAGAGATTCTCTTGTTGACATTTTAAAAGAGCGTGGATTACTATCTGAGTCCGATGCTGTTCAACCACTAATAGGTAAGAAATCATGAGTCAAGTTACTGAACAATCCGTACGTTTCCAGACCGCTTTGGCCTCTATTAAGCTCATTCAGGCTTCTGCCGTTTTGGATTTAACCG
>NZ_BDGJ01000013.1 GCF_002207765.1 Calderihabitans maritimus | reverse complement strand
GAGATCTCTGAAAAACCCGTTAACCGTTGAAGCTGTAGGCTTACAGAGATTACCTGATTTTGACTAAATCCGTGTCACTACAATCATATTTGCAATCAATCTTCCCTGATCTATATCATCTTTGCAGCGATTTCTGGAGCTAATCTGGCTCTATGCGCCATTTTCTTCGCATTTAGGCATATAAAGGTCATCAGCACCTGAATGGCTACCCGCTCCAGGCAACGATACCGGGCTCTCATCATCCGGTGCCAGGTTTTCGCTTCGCCAAATACGCGTTCAATCGTCTTTCGCATCCGCATCGCATGCTTTATACCCCGAGGTCGGTTTTCAAATACTTCCGGTCTGACATAAACGCGTTTGCGGGTCTCCGACTTACTAAGGCACGAATCTTTTCGAGGACATCGCTGACAGTCTTTCTTGGAAAAATAAAAGGTCAGGCCACCTTTTCGATGGGGAGTACTGCCTATCGCTTTCTTGCCTTCTTGGCACTGAACGGTCTTGGACTTCCTATCATAGGTGAATCCCTGTTGTTGAAGCCTGTCTTTCTTAGTCCGGTTGGGAACGTAGGTTCGTATTCCCTTTTCTGACAGATCCTTGCGCAGGTCGGAGCCATCGTAAGCCTTATCTCCCGCCAGCCGTCGGGGTTTAAGGTCCCTTTCAATGAGGTCATCCACCATTTCTTCGACCTGATCAACCTCGGTTTCATTTCCCGGGGTTACCTTGACCCCAGTAACTATCCCCGTTTCCTCGCAGACGGCATGGACCTTGTACCCTAGAAAGGGTTCGTCTTTTTTCTGGAACCCCCACCGGGCATCCGGGTCGCTGAAGCTGGATACACCTCTACCTTCCAGGATGGCTTCGTAGGTCTCGACGGTCTTTCTAAGCTCTGAACGGTCTTTGAGCCTATTCACAAGCTCCTTACCCCGAGCAATTTCCGCTGCCAGGAGTTCTTTGTGCGTAGGATAATCGCCGTCCGGCAAAGGCTCCGCGTATTCCTTGAGTTCTTCTGCTTTCGCCGTATCAACTTTGGCAAGTTCCTTTAGAAGACGCTTCCGACCTTCCCGGGCCAGGCTAAGGGTGTTCTTGGCAGCCACATGAGCCACAACCTTGGTACCGTCTATCAACGCCCATTCGCCTCGCAGATAACCCTTCTCCCGGGCCTGTTCCACCAGCCGGTTGAAAAGCTCCTGAAAAGTTTCCTGTCCCAGACGCTTGCGGAAGACAACCAGCGTTGTATCATCGGGTACTGGATCGTCCCATCCTATGTTGCAGAAGTACCGATACAAAACGTTATACTGAAGCTCCCGGCAGACCTGGACGTCCGAAAGATTGGCCCATACCTCCAGAAACAGTATCCGGAACAGGGTCTCCGGGGGAAAGCTGCGCCGGCCCTTATCGGGGTCGTAGAGATGTTTTACCGCATCGGTGACAAAGGAAAAGTCTACGTTTTCCTTTATCTTGACGAGAGGATGGTCCGCGGGAATCATCCTCGAGAATATCTCTAGGTCGAAAAAATTTACCTGATTGTCCTGGCGCCCTAGCATGACAAGTTGCCTCCTTATGGCGTGTCCTCACTTCAAAATTTGCCGTCGAACGCCATATTCCCTCTCACAAGGGAAACTTAATGCTATTGATGATTTTGCTATTTTTTCAGAGATCTCTAATACTCATCTTTGACAGTTTAAAAACAAGATTCCAGTAACGACAGGCATTTCAAGGGACGGAATACAGGCGTG
>NZ_BDGJ01000012.1 GCF_002207765.1 Calderihabitans maritimus | reverse complement strand
GCGTTGTAAGTGGTGCCGCGGGGAGTAAGATAACCGTGAAAGTACCGCAAATCCCAATCAATACCACCTACCCAATATACGTTGGGCTTGATTTCTACAGGTTTCATAGTATCCTCCTTTCAATCAAAATTATGCCTTCGGTCAAGCTGGTTGCAAGATACTAGAAATTAGGTTTAGAAAAAACCTAGCCCCATTTACCCTTCTGCACGTGAATCTGGATTTCTGCCTTAGCCATCTGCCTTATTTCTGCCGCTACCCTTTTGGTGTAACTGAATATTTTCATGCACCCTGGGTCAAGGTTATCTTTAATACCTTTATCAGCAAGACTCCCCAGCCCCTCTACCATGGACATAAGAGACACCAGCAGCTGGTTGGTCAAGCGAGCTCGCTGCACAAGGTTAGCCGCTTCAGTGGTAATCTCCACAAACTTCTCCCTGGGTGCCCCGCACTTGGGACACTGTTCCGGCGCTTCAGTTCCATCGTGAATGTAACCGCATACCGAACACTGCCACATACCAATCACCTCCCATCAAAAACTCGTATAATGGCATTTGCCGCCTGATGGTGAATGCTTGAGAAAGAGTGAGGCCCATATCCAATTTCCAATTTTACTGCCTTGACTTGACATATTACCGTGAATCTTAGTAGTTCTCACATAACAACTGGTAGAATGACCGCGGGTGTGCGCAAGCCGGGCATTCTTCCGGGGCTTCTATTCCCTCGTACACATAGCCGCAATTTCGACACTGCCACTTCACCGGCTTGTCCTTGATAAACACCTTACCTTCCTGCAAGTTTTTTAACAAGGCCCGGTATCTCTTCTCATGCTCAGCTTCCACCCGGGCAACTTCCCGGAAAAAGGCAGCCACTTCCGGAAATCCTTCCTCTCTGGCGACTTTTTCAAACTCCTTGTATATCGAAGTCCATTCCTGATTCTCGCCCTCAATAGCCGCTTTCAGGTTGTCTTCGGTTGAGCCCAGGACTCCAAGAAATTTCAAAGCCCTCTTCGCATGCTCTTTCTCATGCTCTGCCGTTTCCAAAAAAATGGCCGCAATCTGCTCAAAGCCTTCTTTTTTGGCTATGCTCCCAAAATATGTATACTTGTTCCGGGCCTGGGACTCCCCCGCAAATGTAGCCCATAGGTTGGCTTCAGTTTTGGAGCCTTTAAGATCCATAGTGTTTCGCCTCCTTCTTCAATATGCTAGCGGTCTCATAATAGTCTCCCAGTTTAGGAATTACCATCAAAAAACAGTCATCGATTGGTCAGCATGAGCCCCCGGTTATTTCTCCTGGCGGCCGCAGTCCGGCATGTAGCAATTGTTGTCTACAAACTGGCATTTTTTTTGACAAGCGGGACAAATTTCAGGAGGAATCTCCGCCTCCACCGTGTACCCGCACTCCAGGCATTTCCATTTATTCATGACACACCTCCTTACCCTTCAATTTCTCTTCTCAATTGTGCCAGTTTAGAAAGATGCAGCTCTTCCTGGGCAATGAGATCCTCTATAATCTTTCGTTTTTCTGGCTTAACCATCCCGCTCAGGCTTTTAAAAAACAGGATACTATCTTTCTCCAGCCTTACAGCCAGATTCAGCACTTCCTTCTCTGTTTTCGTCTCCTCAACGAGGCGATTTGCCCCCTCCCTGTCTCTGAACAGGTGTGTCTCGACCAGGGACTGCATGTAATCCAAGTACTCTCCGGGATAATTTTCCGGGGGGGTCTACAGGCTCTAGGTCCTTCCCCAGCTGGGCGAAGTCTTCCTGGTGTTTTTCTTCCTCCGCCGCTAGCAGTTCCAAAAGGGATTTTATTTGGGGATGCGCCACTCTTTCCGCCATTCTACGGTAAAAAATGGTTCCCGCCCTCTCCATTTCAATAGCTACCTGAACCAATTCGGCAGGTTCAAAAAGAGATAGGTGCCACAATGGACTTCCTCCTTCTGCGTTAGTGTTTGAACCAAGCTTTCCAAGAGAAACTGCTTTTTGAAAGCCCCATAATAAATCTACCACCCCCTTGGGTGGTTATCTTCATGAGTTTGTAGTTATTTACGCCTAATGGTTTACCAACACCATTGGCTTGCCAAAGCAGACTAATACTCCTTTACCTTCGTGCGTTACCTTAATCACATCAGTACACACTACACACTTATAAGTTTCGCCAACCTTGGTGGCAACTTCTTCTCCCTCCTTTTTCAGTCTTTGGCACAATATCAATATAGAAATGTTTAGTATTTCGACGTTTTCCAGCAGTTTCCTGCTTTCATCCCATCGAAATGACAAGATTAATACCTAAAGCAAAAAAGAAGCCATAGAGACTCTGTGTGAAAAACACGCCACAGGCAGCACAAAAAAGTCTTAAACTGCAAGCTACTATGTCGAACACTTTCCCACCAATCCATTAGGATGGGCGGCTAGCTTCCGGGTTGTCTCCGAGATGTCCCGTATCGCGAGCTCAAAGCTTTCGTAATCCTCAATTTTCAGCTTGGAAGCTTCAAAATCTTTTGCGCTAAGATGATGGTGAATTGCGTTTCGGACAAAGGCAACAATATATCATAATATCCTATAATATAATGCGATTGGCCATCTTTGCCAAGTACCAAAGACATATGTCCGTATCAAAATTCAGTAGGTAACTTTTTAAACCGACCTGGCGGCGCAAAACGGCACTGTGGACGCGGGAGGCATCGAGGACTGAATCTTATAGCCCTGGAAGAAAATGGGCTTGTGGACCGAAACAAAATTAAGGTGCTGATCCAGTCTGATTTTAATCGAAGGGTATCCCTGGGTAGTAAGGAGTTTACTGGATCGGGAACTGGTGGAGCGCATCACCAACGCATTTCTGGACACCCGCGCCCCATATCCCTTATCCTTACGCGCCGCAAGTAATGCTTCTCTCATTGCAATAACCCACTGCGTTGTGTTCTTCTGACACTAATTACAATGTGTCATATGGAGACTATCAAGGGACAATTTTTAAATTTTGTGTCTTTTGAGCACTTTTATTGTGTAATACCTGTTTTATAATGTATCTTTTAATTTAGGTAGGTGTGGCAAATGGACACAACGCTAGGCAAAAAAATAAAATTCTTAAGAACTGAAAAAGGGTTAACTCAAGAAGAATTAGCCAAAGCACTTGGTATTGCCCGAGCAACCTTAGCTTCATGGGAAATAAACCGAAGAGAACCAGATTATTCTATGTTACAAAAAATAGCCGACTTCTTCGATGTAACCGTTGACTTCCTCCTAGGTCGCACCGACAACCCCAAAGGCTATTCGGACGAGCCTCCTTCGGACATGGAGTTGGAAGAACTCCTCCAACGCTCCAACCTCAAATTCAACGGCGAGCCCTTAGACGAAGAGGACAAACAGGACATCATAGAGTTCCTGAAAGTGGCGTGGAAAACGATACGGAAGAAGAAGCGAAAATGAAAAATGAATACCTTTGCCGCACAAGTTATAGTATGATAAAGGCAAGGGGGGCTGTTCCATGAAAAATAAAAGCATATTACTACGTCCACTTTCTTTCATAAAACAGATTGCTAAGGACATTCAAAATGAAGAGGAGAAACAAAAACGTTGGGAGGAAGAGTTCCGTAAGGAGTGGGATAAGTGGGGCAAACCGAAAGAAAAGGTTTAATTGATTTCCTGTACCGAGATGTTTCGCGAATAGATTCGCTCTTTGCGCAGGTATTTCAGGGGACACTACGGGAAATTTCAACAACCTCTAATTTGTCTAGCATAACGAAGAAACAACTTCGGGCTGATTTAAAAATCTTGCGAGGCGAACGGGAAACCGAAAAGGCAAAATCAGATATCGTTGAAAAACATATCGATCCACATGACCATAAAATACTTGACTTAATGGAAGTACTAAATATACCACTTCTTGAAACACCGCTTTCAGAAACAGTTAATGGACAAGTTATCCTAGTGAAAGGGCAAATTGCTATTCGCAATTACCAAACTATAAAGGCAGCTATCCCAGCAATATTGGATTTAGGGATGCTTGAAACTGCTAAACAAAGCAAAAAAGAGTTAAAAAAAGAGAAACGCATTATAGAACAAATGCTTGGTCTTGTCCCTATGGGATTGGAAATCGAAATATTTGCACAAAACGGCGAAACTATAATAGGTACGATTAAGCCAGAATATTTGGCAGAACATCCTGATGACTTGTTGAGAATGTACGGTAGCCATATTCCCGGCGAATGGTACATATTAGGCATTATTAGTTCGACTGCTGACCAAAGTACCCGGGCATCTTTTTCTGACCTTAGGCAATCAATAGACGAATTTGCGGAGGCAATTAGAAGCCTGTACGCTGAAGGTAGCAGTAATTATGTTATAGCTCCTATTTTTATTTATCGAGAGTTAATCTTTTAGTTTATTCCAGCGAAGCCCAAAGGCTAGACAAAGGAGGTGTTTCTCATGGAACAAAAAGACTTCATGGAGCTTATCCTTAATGAACTGAAAGACATTAAAGAACGTGTTGGCAATCTGGAAACAGAAGTCAAAGGCATCAGAGAAGAACATGGTACCCTCCTCCGTAAACTTGAAGAACGCACCTCAGTAGTCAACGCAACCGTCACCCGCCTGGCTGAGGACATGGACCACCTCAAGGGCGACGTTGCCAATATAGCGAAACGCCTTGATGATCATGACATCGAGATAAAAGTGATTAAAAAGGCTGTAGCAAATTGAAAGCTACCCTGGGATGTGTGAACGGAAAAAAAACTACTACCAACAACCGGTAGTAGTTTTTGCTTTCTTATGGGGTTTCGACAAAATTAGACAACCTTAGACAAAGGGGCGGTGTTTTTGTAAGCAGTATGAGTTTCATCAAGACTGCCGTCAGTAACCTGGTAGAGCAATACAGCACCCGTGACCCTTTTGAGCTTGCAGATCACCTTGGCATTACCATCATTCGCTTTCCGTTTAAAAAGATCAAAGGCCTGGTGATAAGCCTTTTCGGCCATAAGATAATAGGCCTCAACAGCCGGCTGCCGGAGCAGCTCCAGCGGGTAATTGTGGCCCATGAGATAGGCCACGACCAGCTCCACCCTCAGGGGATGGGATACTTCTTCATGATCAAAGAAACGTTCTTTGTCAACGGCAAGTATGAGCGGCAGGCCAATCAATTTGCGGCTGAGTTGCTTCTGGCGGAGGACAAGCCTGCCTATGGGGAAAGCATTGAGGATTACGCGAAGCGGAAGAATGTGCCGGTGGAGCTGGTGAGGGTGTGGGTGGGTTCAGAAAAATAAGATACTGAGGGGCACGAAGATTGGTTTGTTCGAGAAAAGCGGAAAGGGGAGGTGAAGATGTCCCAATGAGTAAGGAAAAACGGACAATAGGGATTAAAATTTGAAAATTGCGAACATGTGACTTTAGAGGAGGGATAGAATGCTTCGGGTTCTTACTTTTGAAGCAAAAACAGCTATTCGTGACCAGACCGAAATGGAGAGTCTCATATCATATTTGAGAAACAAGGGATATTTGGCTGTGATACGTGGTATGTTCACAGGTATGTTCAGGCAAGCTAAATTGCCAGAGCCAGATGAGCAGCTAATCACAAATATGATCACTGTAACTCCTGAATACCGATTTATGACAGAAAGAGAAGATTTCCTGGGTGACCTCTTTATCACCGATGATATAATTTATGTTTTGAATACAACCGGAAAAGGAGCATTGCAGGCTTCGGCCATTGGGTATGGCGAACAGAAAGAAGCTTTGCAGAAGTTTTGTACAGATGTGCAAGAAGGCATCAAGACTAAATTTGACGGTAGAAGAGTAAGAGGAATGGATTTTGACTGGAAACCATCAAGTTTTCTTCCTTTAAGATACACTACTCCTTTTGGTGTGTTAATTGAGGAGGAACGTGCACAGGAGGTAACGGATCTTCGAGTCAGCGGGCTCAGCGGGCCAAATTACAGCTCTGAGGACATTAAAGCAGCCAATCTCCTGGTAGATGTTAATATAAGACAATTTGTTTTGAAACTAGCTCAGGTAAGAAAGATGATAAGTAGAGATGCTACTAACCTTGCGAAAGAACCAGACACTCTTGAACGCCTTCTCGCATTGGATTTGATAGCAGAAGAGTATTTGCTAACATGTAAACAGGATCAGCACACTATCTGTATTGTTCCTTCTAAAGATCATCTCACCCAAGAGCCTATGGCTTCTCTCCGTTGTAATACTTGTGAGCGTTCATTTCCCGAAGAAAATCTCCAAGTAATCTATACCCTAACTGACAAAGGAAAGAGACTAATTGATGGAAGTTTATGGATGCATATTTGGATTACAGAGCTTCTTAAAGAGAGTGGAGTGAAAAAAGAAAGTATAAAATGGAATATTGAGGCGAGCGGAGAAGAGCTTGACATAATGGTGGAAGATTTTGGTTCCCGTTTTTTCCTCGAACTCAAGGACAGAGAATTTGGATTGGGCGATGCCTATCCTTTTCTTTTTAGGATAACTAGGTATGGAGGAAAACTTGGTATAGTTGTGACAATGGATAAAGTTTCAACTGATGCTAAAAAGTTTTTTGAAAAGGAAACCCGTCGTCGAGGGTATCCTATTCGGATACAATACCTGGAAGGCCCTGAAAACATTCGGAAGGGCATTACATAAATAGTAGAAGACAGGGCTTTATTACAGGTGCGCAGAGTGATTCGGCCCTTTTCCATCAGAATAGGTTTTGATTTATGGCCCATTGTAGAATATTGGATAAATACAAAAAATGAATCATCTAAAGAACAAGTTGCCGCAACAGCAGATAACAGCTGATAAAAGGGAAATCAAAATTTTCCCCAAACTCGCCTATCGGAGAACCTTTTATCCGCAAAACATTAGAAGAAATGACGTTAAGGAGACAAGTAGGGTATTTGCCGGAGCTGGATAAACTTTGCGAGAAATATAAAACGAGACGCATCTTTATTAAGGAGTGGGTAGATTTCAACTATTACGGTAAGCTTTCACCAATTCGGGATGATGTTTGGGGAGTTCTAGAGTAAACGGTAGGAGAGGAGGAATAGTTTCTATGAAGAGAGTTATGATTTTTATTGATGGCAGTAATCTCTATCATAATTTACGCTCTTTTTGTGGAAGAACAGACATAGATTTTGCTGCATTTGTTCGAAAATTAGTCGGTGAAGACAGAGAGTTAATTCGAGTATATTATTATAATGCACCAGTCGATAGAAGAGATAATGAAGACAAATATAGAGCTCAACAACGGTTTTTTGCCACCCTTAATCAAATCGATAATTTATACTCATCTTTGACAGTTTAAAAACAAGATTCCAGTAACGACAGGCATTTCAAGGGACGGAATACAGGCGTGCCACTACACCCCTTGTGGTGGAACAATTAAAGCTGTAGCACTCGCTGGGGAGGGCGAGCGCCAACAGCCTTGAAAGCCAAATAGGCGTCACCCCTAAGTTCTGTGCGGACAACAAACTCCTTGCCGTTCATACTGAGCTTCACCGCCTTGACGCGGTTGAGATCGGTGATAACTCTGGTATAGTCGGCCTCAGGAGCAACACTGCTGAGCATTTGGCGTAGCGCCATCTCAAGGTAAAAGGCAAGGAAACATACCATGATGTGGCCACCATACCATGATGTGGCCACGGATCCGGCTTTCCGTCCAGTGATACATGGGACGAAGCTTCAGGGTGCACTTCAT
>NZ_BDGJ01000011.1 GCF_002207765.1 Calderihabitans maritimus | reverse complement strand
CTGTCGGGTTTGCCCGGTGTGCGACGGTAGGGCGTGTGCCGGGGAAGTGCCCGGTATTGGCGGAACTGGAACGGGCAGCTCCTTTGCCGCCAATTTGGAGGCGTTGGCTAAGATAAAACTTAATTTAAGAACCATCCACCAGGCCGCAAACCCCGATTTATCGCTGACCCTTTTTGGGGAGAAGCTAAAAACCCCTATTTTAGCGGCGCCGATTACAGGTGCTTCCATTAATATGGGGGGTGCGCTGACCGAAAGAGAGATGGTCGATGCCCTGCTTCAGGGCTCTCTTGCCGCCGGTTCATTAGGCATGACCGGTGATACAGGCGTGCCCAGCATGTACTATGACGGTTTAGAAGCTATAAAGGAAGTACAAGGTAAGGGCATTCCTATTATCAAACCACGGAGCCAGGACGAAATTAAAAAACGCATTGCCCAGGCGGAAGAGGCCGGAGCCATAGCCGTAGGGGTAGATGTTGACGGCGCAGGCCTGATTACCATGGCTTTAAATGGGCAACCGGTCGGTCCTAAATCAGTAGAAGAAATTAAAGAATTAGTAGCTTTTACCAAACTACCCTTTATCGTTAAAGGGATAATGACCGCAGATGAAGCTGAATTGATGGCGGAAGCAGGAGTCGCAGCCATAGTTGTTTCCAATCACGGGGGGCGCGTTTTAGATCATACCGCCGGTGCTGCCGAAGTGTTGCCCGCCATTGCTGATGCAGTGAAGGGGAAGGTGACTATCTTAGCTGACGGTGGGGTTCGATCCGGTGTTGATGTCCTCAAGCTTCTGGCCTTAGGGGCAGACGCCGTACTGGTTGGCCGGCCTTTGATAATCGGTGCTTTTGGAGGCGGAAGCGAAGGAGTTAAATTGACCATAGAAACTTACTCCAAACAATTACTA
The DNA here is from genome assembly GCF_002207765.1 of Calderihabitans maritimus. Taxonomy (NCBI): domain Bacteria; kingdom Bacillati; phylum Bacillota; class Clostridia; order Neomoorellales; family Calderihabitantaceae; genus Calderihabitans; species Calderihabitans maritimus. The sequence continues at coordinate 26,374 of NZ_BDGJ01000011.1, read as the reverse complement.
CAGGCCATGATCCTTACCGGCACCGAAAAAGTGACGGAAGTATCGAGAAAGATTTTAATTATGAAGGATTAGATAGAATAAATTTACAACGAAAAAAAGGTATAATATAATTAAGGTGGTTGATCACCACCATTTTTTTATTGAGGTGTTATGGATGAAGTTTAAACCCATTAAACACCGGCGAATTTATGAGGAGATAGTGTCCCAAATTAAAGAGTTGATTATAGACGGCAGTCTTAACCCGGGAGATAAACTTCTTTCGGAGCGAGAACTTGCCGATGCTTTGAAGGTGAGCAGGACTTCGGTGCGGGAAGCCTTGAGCGCCCTGGAGATTGCCGGATTGGTGGAAATCCGTCCTGGTGAAGGCACCTTTATTCGCCATACCGATTTAGATTCGGTGATTGAGCCGCTGGCTCTCATGTTTTTATTGGAAAGGGATAAAGTGAGAGAGTTATTGGAAGTCAGGAAAGCGCTGGAAGTAGAGGCCATCGGTTTGGCTGCCGAACGTGCTGACGAGGAAGATTTTGTCAAAATAGAAAGAGCACTGGAGGAAATGAAAGAAGCTTTGAAGACCGGCGATAACGGGGCAAAGGCCGACTTAAAGTTTCATTATGCCGTTGTTGAGGCTTCCAAGAATTCTCTACTGGTTCGTTTAATGAATACTGTTTACGACACCATGAATCAGACACTGCGCACTACCCGTGAACTCTGGTTGTCCCATACCAAAGGGACTCCAGAAAGGCTGTTTCAGGAGCACCAGGAAATGTTTCAGGCTATGAAAGCTAGGGACCGGATGAAAGCCCGTAGAGTGATGTACGAACACTTAAAGAAAGTCGAAGAAGAGTTGATTAAAATAGAAAAGGAGGCAAAGGCCGGCATCGAGAGAGGCGTTGACACCTGAAAGAAAGTATGATAGCATAATGGCGACAACTGAAAGCTGAGTTTAGTTCAGGTGAGATGAGATTTAGGGGAGAAGAGACGACTCGGAGATTTTGGGGTGAGTACCAGTACACTAGTACTGGTTTTTTTATTTGTTACACTGGTACAAGGGGAGGGTATTATGATACTGTTAATTGACAATTATGATTCCTTCATCTATAATCTATTTCAATATTTGGGGGAACTGGGGGAAGAAACGGAGGTCTACCGCAACGACAGTATAACTCTGGAGGACATTGAAACTATGAAACCGGACCATATTATTATTTCTCCCGGTCCCTGCACTCCTAACGAGGCGGGGATTTCCGTGGAAGTGGTGAAGAAATTTGCCGGAAGAATTCCCATCCTGGGCGTGTGTCTGGGACACCAGTGCATCGGACAGGCCTTCGGGGCGGAAGTGGTCAGAGCCGAAAGGCTTATGCATGGCAAGACATCTCTGGTTTTTCACGACAACAAGACTATTTTTACGGGTCTTAAGAACCCGCTGCAGGCTACCCGTTATCACTCTTTGATCTTAAGGAAGGAGACTTTACCTTCTTGTCTGGAGGTTTCAGCGGTTACTGCTCAAGGGGAAATTATGGCCGTCCGCCACCGGGAGTTACCCGTAGAAGGGGTACAGTTTCACCCGGAGGCGATCCTGACCGAACAGGGTCATGACCTGCTAAAGAATTTTCTTTCTTTAAAGGTGGAAGGAGTGAATTCTTATGGATTACACTCCGCTAGTTAAAAAAGTGTCATTGCCTCCTAAACCCCAGCTTTTTTACCGGTGCCTGCGAAAAGGCTCTCATCCTTTCCTGTTGGAGAGTGCTCTTTTTCACCCGGAAATAGGACGTTATTCCTTCGTGGGGAGCGATCCCTTTTTAATATTTAAGAGCAAAGGTTCCTCTATTGAACTGTACGAGAACGGCCGGGTGTGTCGCCATTCCGGAAATCCTTTTGATTACCTGCAGAAGCTGTTAAAACGCTTTCAAACCAAACCTCTTCCCGCGTTCCCTCCTTTTCTGGGAGGGGCGGTAGGATATTTCGGCTACGATTTGGGTTGGCATCTGGAAAAATTACCCAATGAAGCCTTGGACGATTTAAAACTACCCGACTGTTACCTGGCTTTTTACGATCGGGTGGTGGCTGTTGATCACCAGACGGGAGAAGTGTTCTTGGCTTCCACCGGGTACCCCTTGGCGGACGATTCGGAAAGGGAACGCAGGGCTGTAGAGAGGTTGAAAGAGCTGGAGGCGTTGCTTAAGGAGCTACCGATGGAAGAGGATAAAATCGAAGAACCGGTGAACAAACAGGAGCCTGTTGCCCTGAACTCCCATTTTACAGAAGAGGAATACTGCCGGGCTGTTCAGCGGGCCAAAGATTATATTGCGGCAGGCGATATTTTTCAGGTGAACCTTTCCCAGAGATTTGATGCCCCGCTCACGATCAGTCCCTGGGAGCTTTATGCCCGCCTGAGCCGGATTAATCCTGCTCCTTTTGCAGCTTTGCTGGAATTTGAAGGGGTGGCGGTAGTCAGTGCTTCGCCGGAAAGATTTTTGAAACTAGAAGGGGACAGGGTGGAAACCAGACCGATAAAAGGTACCAGACCCCGGGGACAAGATCAGGTTAGCGACAGGCAGCTGAGAGAAGAACTTTGGAACAGTGAAAAGGACCGGGCGGAACTGGTAATGATTGTAGATTTAGAAAGAAACGACCTGGGGCGGGTATGCCGCTTCGGTTCGGTGAAAGTAGAGGAACTGTTCCGCCTGGAGGAATACGCTACCGTCTTCCACCTGGTTTCCACCATAAGCGGTCGACTCCAGCCGGGAAAGGATATTGTCTCCGTGTTGAAGGCTACTTTTCCCGGAGGATCTATTACCGGCGCGCCTAAAATCAGAGCTATGGAGATAATAGAAGAATTGGAACCGGTTAAACGAGGAATCTACACCGGTTCTTTAGGCTATATCGACTTTTCCGGCCGGGCTGATTTGAATATCGTGATAAGAACTTTTATTATAAAAGATAATCGGGCTTATTTTCAGGCAGGGGGCGGGATTGTAGCCGATTCCGTACCTCAAAAGGAGTATCAGGAAACTCTGGATAAGGCTAAAGCGTTGATGAATGCTCTAGGAATTTGAAGGGCGGGATGAGAATTATGGAAGAGGTTATTTGTTTAAACGGTTCATTATTGCCCCGGAGCAGAGCAAAAATCTCCGTGAAGGATCGAGGGTTTCTTTACGGCGAGGGTTTGTTCGAGACGCTTCATGTTTACAATAATAAAGCGGTCTTACTGGAAGACCACCTGGCCCGGCTTTTAAAGTCGGCCCAATACTTAAATTTAAGCCTTCCCTGTTCCAGAAAGGAATTAGTTAAATTAGTAGAGAATACGATAGAAGTTAACCGAGGCAGCGAAGGAATACTACGTATAATCCTGTCCGGCGGTTGCGAAAAGCCACAACTTTTAATTACCTACCAGCACGGACTACCTTACAGGCAGGAAAATTACCGGAAAGGTATTTCTGCCGTTATAAGTTCCATTCGCCGCAACCCTTATTCGCCGGTTACCAAAATAAAATCCCTGAGTTTTCTAGACAATATTTTGGCGAGAGAGGAAGCGCGTCAACAGGGCGCCCTGGAAGGGATTATGCTCAACGTAAACGGATTTGTAGCCGAAGGTACCATGAGCAATTTTTTCCTAGTCAAGCAGGAACAGGTTATAACTCCCGACCTGAATAGCGGAATTCTACCGGGAATAACTCGGGCGACGGTGTTAAGGCTGGCTGCTGCGCTGGGCCTCCCGGTTGAGGAGAGGCAGGTAGAACTCGGGGAGATTTTTGAGGCCGATGAGTGTTTTTTAACCAATGCCCTGATGGGAGTTATGCCTTTGGTTGAAGTTAATGGCAGGAAAGTAGGTAACGGAGACGCTCCCGGTAAAATTACTTCTCTCTTGTTACAACAGTACCGGGATAAAATTTTATCCTGACGCTAAAAATTTTTGTAGGGAAAGGATGGTAGACCCTTGGGGACATGGAAAGAAGTGCCAGTTGAGAAATTAAGTGCTTACTGTGACCCGGCTCAGTTTAAGTTTCAAACTACCGAAGAAGTAACGCCTTTGGAAGGAATGGTAGGCCAGGAGCGGGCCGTTCGGGCCATGGAATTTGGACTTAAGATGAAAAAACACGGTTACAACATATTTATGACCGGTCTTACAGGTACCGGCAAGACCAGCTATGCCTTGTCCTTAATTCAGCAAATGGCCAAAAAGGAAAGGGTACCGGAAGATTGGTGCTATGTACATAACTTTGAGAAACCCGACCAGCCGGTGGCCATAGACTTGCCGGCTGGGATGGGGAAGGTATTTGCCGAAGACATGGACCGTTTGGTGGAAGAACTGCAGGTACAGATCCCTAAAGCTTTTGGGGGAGAAGAATATGACAAACAGAAGGCTGCGATTATTAAAGAATACCAGGGACAAAAGGCCAATTTGCTGGAGGAACTGAGTAAGGCTGCCGAGGAGAGAGGATTTGTTTTGAAAAGTACTTCGGCCGGGTACGTAAGTATTCCTTTGATAGACGGCAAGGAGATCAGTCAGGAGGAATACAATAATCTTGATGAGGAGACCCGAGCAGACATTGACCGGCGTTCAGAAGAGATACAGTTGAAGATGCTGGAGACTATGCGCAAGATACAGGCGGTTGAGCGCGAGGCTAAGGAAAAGATTAAGGAATTGGAACAGAACACCGGTCTGTTTGCCGTAGGTCACCTCATAGACGAACTGAAGGAAAAGTACGGCAATTATCCCAAAGTACTATCTTATCTGGAAGCAGTGCAAAAGGACATCCTGCTTAATTTAGACCATTTCCGAGCGGGAGAAGAAGAAAAAGATTCGTTTCCCTGGTTGAGAAAAATCAGTAAAGAAACTTTCCTGACCAGGTATAAAGTTAATCTTTTGGTGGATAACAGCGAACAGCAGGGCGCTCCGGTGGTTATGGAGACCAATCCTACTTATTATAACTTAATGGGAAGCATTGAATACGAAAACGAGTGGGGAGCGGCGGTAACCGACTTTACTAAAATAAAGGCCGGGGCCCTTCACCGGGCCAACGGCGGTTATCTGATTCTGCAGGCGAAAGATGTTTTGGCCAACTTAATGGCCTGGGAAGCCCTCAAAAGAGTTCTCAAAACTAAAGAGATCCGGGTAGAAAACCTGGGAAGCCAGATAGGCTTGGTGGCTATGGCTACCTTAAAGCCGGAACCTATTCCCATCCAGGTGAAAGTAGTCCTGGTGGGACACCCGGTCTTGTACCATCTTCTTTACAGCTATGATGAAGATTTCCGCAAGTTTTTTAAAATTAAGGCTGATTTTGACACGGAAATGCCCAGAACAGAGGAAAATCTTCAGAAGATGGCCGAATTTGTAAGCTCTCTCTGCCGGCGCGAAGGACTAAAACCTTTCGACCGTTCTGGTGTAGCAGCGGTAGTGGAATACAGTTGCCGATTGGCTGAGCACCAGGAAAAATTAAGTACGCGCTTTAATGAGATTGCCGAAATTATTTTTGAAGCCGATGCCTGGGCGGGGCTGCAGCAGGCGGAAGTTGTATCGCGGCAACACGTGAAAAGAGCCATTAAAGAAAAGATTTACCGCTCCAATAAGTACGAAGAAAAGCTCCACGAGATGCTGCGCGAAGGCCAGCTTATGGTTGATGCCACAGGTGCTGTCGTAGGGCAGGTTAACGGGCTGTCGGTGCTGGACCTTGGTGATTATTCCTTTGGAAAACCAACCCGTATTACTGCTACCACCTTCCTGGGTAAGGAGGGAGTCATCAACATAGAACGAGAAACGGAAATGAGCGGCAACATCCATGACAAAGGGGTAATGATTCTAAGCGGTTACCTGGGGGCGAAATACGCGCAGGAGATTCCCCTGACTCTTTCTGCCAGTTTATGCTTTGAGCAGTCGTACCAGGAAATAGAAGGCGACAGTGCCTCCAGTGCGGAGCTTTACGCCCTTTTATCCAGTTTGGCTGAACTGCCGGTTAAGCAGGGAATTGCGGTTACCGGTTCCGTTAACCAGAAAGGGGAAATCCAGCCGGTAGGAGGAGTTACCGCTAAAATCGAAGGATTTTTTGCCCTCTGCAAGATCAAGGGTCTAACCGGAGAGCAGGGGGTAATTATACCTTACCAGAACATTCCCAACCTGGTACTGTCAGACGAAGTCATAGAAGCGGTCCGGCAGGGCAAATTTCATATATATCCGGTTCGTACCGTTGATGAAGGAATAGCGATTTTAACCGGGGTGCCGGCAGGAGAAAAAGATGAGAACGGCAACTACCCACCGGGTACAGTGAACTATCTGGTACAGCAAAAACTGCAACATTACGCCGATATCATGCTTAAAATGGCGGCAGAGGTCGAAGAGCCCTCTCCAGTTAAAAATTCTGAACCAAAGTGAAGGATTTGAGAATTTTATGTCGAATTGTGTACATTGGAAAGTTTTGGCGGGAGGGGGCGCTGCCTTGAAGGAACTGGGGCAAATCCTGCGTAAGCAGAGGTGCAATCAGGGGATACATCTTGAAGAAGTCGAGCGTTCCACTAAAATATGGCTGAAGTACCTGAAGGCTATGGAAGAGGGGGATTTTGAAGCCATTCCCGGCGAATTTTATCTGCGGGGTTTTCTGCGTAGCTATGCCGACTACATCGGTTTGGATGGAAACGCGGTGGTTCAGTACTACCAGCAACTCAAGGAAGAAAAGAATGCTTCCGGTACGGAACGGAGAAAAACTACCGGGAGAAAAAGGAGTTTTGCCCGCCAGATTTTTGGTTCCCTCTATAAAGTAATTAATTCCATCATGTAAAAAAGCCACCAGCCTGAACGTCGGGCCGGTGGCTTTTTTTGCATTTCAAAGAGTTGCTTAAGATTCTCCGGCTTTATTTCTAGTATAGTTAAGCAATCCCCCGGCCTGGATAATTTCTATCTGTCGGGGTGAGAGGTCATGGAGGACTCTGAACGTAGTACCTTGGGTCAGGTTCTTCACCAGCAGTTCCCGGCCTTTAGTTAATTGCTCGGCTACATCGGGTATTTCCAGTTTGTCTTCTTGCCGGATGTTTTCATAGTCCTCTTCGTTCATAAAGGTTAAGGGTATAATTCCGAAATTAATTAGATTGGCCTTGTGAATCCGGGCGAAGGATTTGGCCAGAACTGCTTTGATGCCGAGATACATGGGTGCCAGGGCGGCGTGTTCCCGGCTGGATCCCTGGCCGTAGTTATGTCCGCCCACAATTATTCCGCTGCCAGCAGCTTTGGCCCGGGAAGCAAATTCAGGGTCGATACCGGAGAAGACGTACTGAGAGATGGCCGGAATGTTCGAGCGCAGGGGCAGGATTTTTGCTCCTGCCGGCATAATGTGGTCGGTAGTAATGTTATCTCCCACCTTGATCAAGACCGGACCGGAAATACTTTGCGATAAAGGTTGATTGATAGGCAGCGGTTTAATGTTCGGCCCGCGGCGAATTTCCACCTTTTCGGGATTTTCTGCCGGGGGTAAAATCATCCGGTCGTCTATAAAGAATTTTTTAGGCATTTCTATTTCAATAGGTTCTCCCAACTCCCGGGGATCAGTCAGCACGCCGGTTAGGGCCGTTGCGGCGGCAACTTCCGGACTGGCCAGGTAAACCTTGGCATCGGGGGTTCCGCTGCGGCCCGGGAAGTTGCGGTTGAAGGTCCGTACGGAAACTCCACCGGAAGGTGGGGACTGCCCCATACCGATACATGGTCCGCAGGTAGCTTCTAGAATCCTGGCTCCGGCGGCAATTAAATCTGCCAGGGCGCCGTTTTGCGCCAGCATAGTAAATACCTGGCGCGAACCGGGAGAGATGACCAAACTCACGTTAGGATGAACTACCTTGCCCCGCAGGATAGAGGCTACCCGCATCAAATCGGTGTAAGAGGAGTTGGTACAGCTGCCAATGGCCACCTGGTTAACCGGGATCTTCCCCACATCTTTAACTTTGGCTACCGCATCGGGGGAATGGGGCTGGGCCACCATGGGCTCTAAGGTGGAAAGATCTATTTCGATAACCTCGTCGTATTCAGCATCGGGATCGGCTTTGAGTTCCACCCAGACTTCTTCTCTTCCCTGAGCCCGTAAGAATTCGCGGGTTACTTCATCGCTGGGGAAGATGGAAGTAGTGGCTCCCAGTTCGGCTCCCATGTTGGCAATAGTAGCCCGTTCCGGTACCGATAGGGTGGCCACGCCTTCTCCGCTGTACTCCATGATTTTGCCTACCCCACCTTTTACCGTGAGACGCCGCAGGAGTTCCAGGATAACGTCTTTAGCACTGACCCAGGGCTGCAGTCTGCCTTTTAACCGGACGTTAACCACCCGGGGCATGGGGAGATAAAAAGCGCCTCCGGCCATAGCTACGGCTACGTCTAAACCGCCTGCACCGATGGCCAGCATCCCCAGGCCGCCCGCTGTGGGAGTATGACTGTCAGAGCCTAACAGGGTTTGGCCGGGTACCCCAAAGCGCTCCAGATGTACCTGGTGGCAGATGCCGTTGCCCGGTCGGGAGAAGTAAATACCATATTTGCTGGCTATGGTTTGGAGAAACAGGTGGTCGTCGGCATTTTCAAATCCCGTCTGCAGGGTATTATGGTCAACGTAGCTGACGGAAAGCTTAGTCCTAACCCGGGGAACTCCCATAGCTTCAAACTGGAGATAAGCCATAGTTCCAGTGGCGTCTTGAGTGAGGGTTTGGTCAATTTTGATAGCAATTTCCTTGCCCGGTTCCAGTTCTCCCGCGACAAGATGGTTTTCCAGGATTTTATGCACCAGATTCCTGCCCACCGGTATAACCTCCTTGACGGAATTCTTTTAAGATAAAGAAAAAAGAGATTTCGTCGCACAAGTCCAGGCTTTCTGTTTTAATGTAACAGAAAACCCTACTTGTGTCAATTTAGTGGCCTGGTGGTTGGTGGGGTGATATAATTTATATATGTAGTAGCTTTTTTCAGGGTGGGGAAGTGTTACCTATGGTAGTTGGTCTGTGTATTATGCGTCTACACCTGGCAGAAGCTAATTCTTTGAAGGATAAACGGCGAGTTTTGCGCAGCCTTATAGACCGGGTAAGGTCCAAATTCAACGTATCCATAGCGGAGATAGGTGAACAGGAGCGATGGCATCTGGCCTCGGTCGGTATAGCCGTGGTCAGCAACGAGACAAGTCATGTTCACCAGATGTTGAGCCGGTTGATTTCTTTTGTGGAGAACGATGCAGAAACAGAGCTTTTAGAAGTTCATACCGAGATTCTTTGACCCGGGAGGTAGAAAGGTGCACATTGTTTTGGTGGAACCGGAAATTCCCCAGAATACCGGTAATATCGTGAGGACCTGTGCCGCTACAGGGAGCATCCTTCATTTGGTGAGACCTCTGGGTTTTTCTACCGAAGATCGCTACCTGAAGCGGGCCGGCTTGGATTACTGGCACCTGGTAGAGATTCACTACCATGACAGTTTTGCCGAGGTTCGGCGGAAATACCCGGAAGCCACCTTCTATTTTGCTACTACTAAAGCGGCAAGGCATTACACTGCCGTGCGCTACCAGCCGGGGGACTTTTTGGTTTTCGGCAAGGAAACCAAGGGACTGCCGGAGGATCTGCTTAAGGCCAACGCCGAGTACTGCATCCGTATACCCATGATCAATGAAGCCCGTTCCCTCAATCTGTCCAATTCCGTGGCTATAGTCCTGTACGAGGCATTACGCCAGCAGGGTTTTCCCGGCTTACGCTGAAATGCTTGCAACAGGGGGGTTTTAGATATGGGATTAGTTTTTTTGGACGGAGAATACCTTGATTTTGCTCAGGCGAAAGTCTCTGTGGAAGACAGGGGATACCAGTTCGGCGACGGTATTTACGAGGTGGTCCGCTGTTACCGGGGAATTCCCTTTCAACTGGGAGCGCACCTGGAAAGGCTGGAGAAAAGTGCCAGGGCTATAGAGCTGGACCTGCCGTATAGTCGAGAGGAGATGGAAGAGATAACATCGGAATTGCTGGCCAGGAGCGGGATTCAGGAAGCTCAGTTGTATATTCAGGTTACGAGGGGAACGGCTCCCCGGAGCCACTTCTGGCCGGAGGGGATTAAGCCCGTAGTGGTAATGTATGTCCGGGAAGCAGCGCCTCCCGAAGAGGGACTCAGAAGAAGCGGAGTTAAAGTTATTACCGTGGTAGACGACCGGTGGAAGCGCTGTAACGTCAAGTCTTTGAATCTGCTCCCCAATGTTCTGGCCAAAAACAGGGCCCGCCAGGCAGGGGCTTTTGAAGCCGTTTTTTACGAAGAGGAAAGCCGGCTGGTCAATGAAGGTTCCAGTTCCAACGTCTTTGCCCTGGTTGCCGACACGCTGGTGACACCGGATTTGGGCCACAACATCTTACCCGGTATTACCCGGAAAGTTGTGCTGGATATAGCCCGCCAAAAGGGTCTTCCCGTAAAGGAAGACCGGCTGAGCCTGGACGACCTTTACCGGGCGCAGGAGGTGTTCATTACCAGCACGGTAGTGGAAATCATGCCGGTAGTGATGGTAGACGAGCTGCCGGTGGCCGACGGCAAACCCGGCCCCGTAACCCGAATGCTCTACGAAGCCTACCGAGAAGAGGTGGAGGAAGCAATAAAAAAAGCCAGGTAGCCTACTTCGAAAAATAACACCCGCAGTCAAAATTGCTCTTGATTCGTTCAAGGGCAATTTTTTTGTCCCGGAAAGTTGATCATCAGGGATAATGAGTGCGGGCCGCGCTGGTACTGATTTTTGAAAACCTGTCTAACTTGGGTTCTTAAAAAACTGATATAATTTAGGAAATGAGACGTGCCGGGAGGGAAGAAGACAGTGAGCAGGCTTATTTATGTTGTTGATGACGAAGCGAACATTAGAAATCTCATCCAGGCCTACCTGAAAAAAGAAGGTTATGAAGTAGAGGTTTTCGGCAGCGGGGAGGAAATGCTTGCTAAATTTAATGAGCAAAAACCACACATGTGTATTATCGACATTATGATGCCGGGTATTGATGGGTATGAGCTGTGCAGAAAAATAAGGGACAAGAGCGACATACCAATAATTATTGTTTCTGCCAGGGATGAAGAATTAGACAAAATTTTGGGCTTAGAACTGGGGGGCGATGATTATCTCACCAAGCCCTTCAGTCCCAGGGAACTTGTTACGAGGGTAAAGACGGTGTTCAGGAGGGTACGCCCGGTTCAACCAAAAGAAAGGCAAATTCTTACTGTTGGAAATGTCAATATATTTATCGATGAAAGAAGAGTTGAAGTTAATGGTGTAGAGGTGGAACTTACAACCAAAGAATTTGATCTGCTATGCCATTTGTGTTTGAACAAGAACAAGGCCTTTACCAGGGATGAACTATTAAACAAAGTGTGGGGCTATGACTATTATGGGAGATCGAGGGCCGTCGATGATGTCATAAAAAGACTCAGAAAAAAATTTAGAGATTGTAACGGTAAAATAAACATCAAAACGGTTTGGGGATACGGTTATAAAGTGGAGGAATAAAATGATGAAAAATTCAATTGGGAAAAAAATTATACTATCGTACTTCCTGATACTTATAATTTCCTTTGCCCTGGTGGGGACCATGTTTTATTTTATAACCTTAAACTACATCGAGCGAAGTGTAGTGAAGCAGTTGGTTATGCAGGGGAGAGAAGCAACAGCATTAATAAACAAGAGCTTTGAAAACAGGAAGATTTTTAAGGAGAGGTCATTCCTCGGGATGGTAAGGGGTGCATTTTTGTGGAGAAAAATGCAAATATCAGGTCAGGATTATGCAATTCTTGATCCCTGGGGAAGGGTTTTGTTTACAAATGTAAAATCGTTAGAGGGCAAAAGGATAGACCTTGATAATTTTAAGAGGATTGGAAGAAGGGATTACTATTCCAGAAAAGGGGATAAGATATCCGTCGTTTTACCCCTGGATAGAGGCTACCTAATGCTGAGCGGCAGATTAACAGGTATAAAAATGATGACGCTGGAAATCTTGAGAATTTTGCTTTTGACCTTTTTAATATCTGGCCTGATAGTAATCGTAATAGGCATGTTTTTATCCAGGTCTATCACGGCTCCGATAAAAAAGATGGCTATCATGGCGTCCAGGCTAAAAGAAAGGGATTTCGATGTAGCTATTGATATCAATACAGGGGATGAACTTCAGGAATTGGGAGATACAATTAATGACTTGGCTCGAAAGCTTAAGGATTATGACCTTGCCCAAAAAAGATTTTTGCAAAATGTGTCTCATGAACTTAAAACGCCTCTTATGTCCATACAGGGGTATGCAGAAGGGATAAAGGATGGTGTGTTTAAAGAAGACGGTATAGAGGTAATCCTGAATGAAACAGCCAGGATGCGCGAACTGGTTAATGACATTATTTATCTCTCCAGACTTGAAACAGTAAATGATTTTAATTTTGCAGAAACAGATATTAATGAAATTATCAGAAAAAGTGTAGAAAAATTCGAAGGGGCGGCTAAACTCAGGAATATAGAAATAGAAATGAAGCTAGATGGTCCTGGGCAAATAAGAGGGGACGAAGAAAAATTGCTCCAGGCTGTTGCGAATTTGTTAAGTAACGCTGTTAAGTATGCTAGAACTAAGATCTGTGTTTCAAAGGAAGTAAAAGATTCACGGGTGATTATTGAAGTGGCAGATGACGGTGAAGGGTTAGATACTGAGGAGCTCGACAAGGTTTTTGAAAGGTTTTATAAGGGTAAAGATGGAGATACCGGCATAGGATTATCTATCGTAAAAACTATTGTTGAAAAGCACGGTGGAAAGGTAAGCGCCTACAATAGAAAAAACAAAGGGGCAGTATTCAGGATAGAAATTCCACAGAATTTCCACACTTAAAACATTTTCTTGCCGCAATTATTTATTATTATCTGTGTTGGAGCGATGAGCTAAAAAAATTACGGAAGGAGAGGTGGTCAATGAAAAAAGTTGTTGGATTGGCGTTAGTGTTAATAATGGTTTTGACCGTCGGTTTAATTGCTGCTGTGGCGGCGGAACCGGATAGTGTGTTGGCAAAACCATTTAGAGGGGCTGGCGCCAAGTACGGCGGATTACAGAGACTGTTAGAAAATGGAACTATAGACCAGGAACAGTACGAAAAAATTACGGCAGTGATAGCCGAAATAGCTGATTTGAGAGAAGAGTTAAAAGACCTGGAACCGGCGGAACGTCGGGCCAAAATGGCGGAAGTGAAAGAGGCCAAGCTGAAGGAACTGCTGGAAAGCGGAGTTATCAGTGAGGAACAGTATGATCAATTAATGGCCTTAATGGACAGAGGGTTTCCTCGCCGTGGTTTTGGAGCGTTGCATGGCAAGAGACCGGCTGATATCGGTGTGAAGAACATTAGACTTTACCAAAGACTTGAGGAACTGGGGAATCAAGAGATAAATGATGCGCTGAAAAAATTAAAAGAAACTGTTGATAAAAGGACAGAAGTGCTCAAGGAGATCAAAAAGGAAATTCTTCCCCAGCTACGGGAAGTTTGGAAATCAAGGGATACAGAGAGAAATAAACAAATAATCCAAAAGAGAATTGAGGAATTGGATGTAGAAAGTAAGCTTGCCCAGGCTAAAATCGACGTAAGAAAGGCAGGGCTCAAGATTGAATTAGAACTTTCTGAGGAACAAATTGATGAAAAAGCTATAATTGAAGAACTGAAATTTATAATTGATAAAGAAGAAGAGATAACCACTTTATTAGAACAGAAACTAAAATTATATCAAGAAACCGTAGAATTATTTCAATAGAAAATGGTCCTAAGGCCATTGAGATTCCAACAAACCCGGGGTTTTGCCCCCGGGTTGAACATTACATGGCCAACTTTCTGAACAGCTCCCCCGGTTTCTAAACAAGTAATAGTTTATAGGAGGTCGAGGAATGAAATTACCAACATTCAGGCTGCCGGTCCCAATGAGGTATCACCAGCATTGGACGAAATCACAGCGAAACTTTCCAAGTTCTTCAAGAATGATGAAGAAAGTTTCCGGGTTTTTGATCAAACTCAAGTGCTTGAAACCGTCGAAGAGACCACTGGAACGCTGAGTATGATGCTAGGGGGCATTGCAGGCATATCCCTTCTGGTCGGTGGGATAGGAATTATGAATATAATGCTTGTATCGGTAACCGAGCGGACCCGGGAGATCGGCATAAGAAAGGCGCTAGGGGCGAAAAGGAAAGACATTTTATTTCAATTTCTTATAGAGTCACTGGTCATAAGTGGCATTGGGGGAATAATAGGCATATTTCTGGGCTTGATTTTAAGCCTCGGCATGGCGAACTTTATGCGTATGAGCATAAAAATAACCGTCCCGGTTATATGGATAGCCTTTAGTTTTGCTCTCCTGGTAGGGGTATGTTTTGGGCTTTATCCGGCCAATAAAGCTGCCAGCTTGAGGCCTATAGAAGCATTAAGGTATGAATAAAATCCATATTATTGCCTTGTTAAAGGCAAATGCCCTAGCCGAAGGTTAAAAGGATTTACAGAGTTTGTGTAGAATTAATTTCCATAGACGAAAAAAATTGCCTTTTAGATAAAATTATACCGAAAATTGTCTGTGTTTCTGGCCTAAAGCCTATTCTTACTGCCCAAGAAGCATACAGGTGAACAAGACACTCTTTAACGGGGAAAACAAAGATGAGTTAAAGTTAAGATTCTCTAGTGATTATAGTTTATTTAGAGGAGACACTCAACAAGAGCTGATCATTTTGGACAGGCCCATTGATGAATTAACCAAAAACTACGTACTCTTAAGAAATATAAGCAATGCTAAAATTGGCGAGAAAATAAAGTTATACATTTATGCCAACATAAAAGAGTCCATAGAGAATTCTCGCTTTTTCGAGGGGTATCTTAATGATGTTAAGTTAAAGAAAAAACAACCCATCGCAGTTTTTGCCTTGTTTAACAATGAGTTGCAACCATTACTTTATGATAAAGACTCAGAGGAGGAGGTAAAATTCTATGAAGTGGACTTGGGTGAAACATTTTTAATTACACCTGAACTAATATTAACTAAACCTGGAACTCTTCGTATAATCATCGTTTCTTACCCCTATGCGTATCCTGAGCTGCTGCTAGGTTCTTATAAAATCACTAACTGGAGTACCCCTCTTCTTTCGGAAGAAGTAGCCATTCAGGTTAAAGAGCAATAGGTCAACCTGATTTCTTTAACGCATCAGTTACTTGGAGATATTTACCCGGAGGAGGGGTAGAAGGATGTTTTCAATTTCATTAATACGGATGAGAACTAGCTCAGGCCGTGGTCGGTCGGTTGTAATACGATTCGTAGCGTCTTCGCTAATCGTGTCGTTCGCTCTTTTACTGCTTCCAGGCCTCGCTGACACCGGCCGGGTTGCGGAGTTACCGTCAAACCTGGGCGTCGATGACATTCAAAGGGTAGAATTCAGCCGCTCGGACACTAGTTTCCGGTCCCTTTTTCCCAACCTGCCTGAGGACCGAGTCAAGATTGAGCAGTTGATAAAGCTTTACAACCTGGCTATCGGCAAACTGGGTCCTGAAGAGCCGTGGGATGATGGCTCCTATCCCATGCTTTACTTCCTTCCTCAGGTTCGCTTGGAGCTTAAGGATGGCCGCAATGTCACCATTATCCTGCATGAAACCGTCAGCATCTATGCCGAAACACCGGTCCAGAGTCACACAGTCACCGACCCCGAGCTCGCCAAAAAGCTCAAGAATTTAGCTTCTAGCTATTTTGTTCCCGCTGAGGGTGTAACAATAAACTCCCGCTTCGTACGTCTGGGAGATGAAATAACGGTACGTTCAGACGTGGCCAGAGGGAAAGAAGCTACCATCCTGCTGATGCCTTCCTACTGGCCTGTCACCATACCCTCAGCCCCGGCGCCCTTCCCGGTACCGGAGGCCATTCTTTTGGCGACAGTACCGGTTGAGAACGACAGTTTCAGCTATACGTTCACCCTATCTGAGACGATGGGTGAACGGATTGATGGAACACCTGGCCGGCCCGGTCCCGGCGCCTGGCATCTGGTTGTTAATGGCGGGGGCCAGACCATGATTCCCATAACCATTCTCCCATCGGGACCTCCCGAACCCCGGGCAGTGGTCTACGATCAGGGCAGGGTGCTGACCTGGACGCCGACAGAAGGGATACAGGAACAGGTTCTTGACAACCCCCAAGATCAACCCCTGAATATCAGTGAACCGGGCCGAGGCAGCCCTGTTACCCACATAAGCCTTGGCTTTCTCGAAAAATGGCTGGATATTCCCGTAACCCCCGTTGATTCCGAACAGTATCGTCTAGGCCCGGAGGAACTGGGATTGACCGTCAGAGCGGGTGAAGATTTCGCCCGGGTGAACGGGACGATGGTGGCACTAGAGAGTCCTCTCGTGAAAACCGGGGGCGTTTCCAGACTACCGTGGGTAAGTCTCGGATACTTCTTCGGTTACCGGGTTCAGTGGTTGGGCCCAGAACGAGTGGCCTTTCTCCGCAATTTGGACCAACTTCCGGAAGAAGTTAGGCGAGAACTGGGAGCCCCCAGAACTATGAGGATGACCGGTAGAACAGTGACCGTCACCCTGGATGGCAAAAAGCTCGATCTCGGTATCGTCTCCCCTTATCTTGATCTGGTGCGCTCCCGCGTGATGGTTCCCCTCCGGGCAACGGTGGAAGCACTGGGCGGTAAAGTAGACTGGTTCTCACTGAAGGAGAATTACGCAGAGGTCATGACGGATCACAACTACGGCCTAAAGCCTTTCGGCGAGAAGGTCAACTCCTATGTTGACATCAGCTTTAAGAACAAAAGCTGGAGACTATACCTGACCCCCACGTCGAGCGGTGTGACAGTGGTTCCCCTGAGGGAGTTGGCCCTGGTCCTCGGCTACGGGATAACCTGGAACGGTCCAAAAGCTCAGGTTAACCTACACTCTCCAGCTGGATTGAAGTGATTGACCTGTTGCAGGCCTTTGGGGTTCTGGAAGTCCAATTATGTTGGAGTTTAATAGCTCACGGGCGTTTGGCCGCGGGCTGGGTTTTCCTTGTCAACGGAGTGATGTTCTACATCTATTTTCGCTGGGGCTATAGCAGGATGCAGTTGTTCTATTCCCTGTCATTTTTCCTGATCTTTTTCGGAGGGATGATATTGGGTTCCAGATTTCCGGGGGTAACGGCCTTCCTGACAAGACTGTCTTTAGTTAAGGCTGCAATTTTTACTATACTTACGGTAATGATTGTGCTGCCCCTGCTTTGGCGTGGTGCGGTAGTGGCGTTGAGCAGGGCTGATTTGCATTAAAGTGTATTGGAGGGTTTAAGCTATACTCTAAGAGGAGGAAGCATTCTCAGACCTCGAGCAAATCCAGCAGATTCTGCTTGAGAAAAGGGTAAAAATCCATGTACATAATCCAGGTTTTTTCTTTATACTGATACACTTCTTCCCTGTCCCTGCAGAATAGTATCCTGCCCTGGGAGGCGTAATAACAGAAACTCAGGGAAGCGGAGTTTAATTGGTGGATATCCACAGGAATATTTAGAACACCGGTGAGTTTTGTGCTTAACTCAATGCAGGTATCTAGCCTGATATCTTCAGGTGTTTGCCTGGTGAAGTAGACGGCAACATCTATATCGTGGAAGGGACGGTTTTCTGTAAAAGAGCCGTGCAAAAAGGCAAACCTTATTGCTATAACTTGCTTCAGCTCTGCTGCTATCTTATTGATAATCTTTTCTTTCTCTTCGGGAGTGAGGGTAAAGGAACGAAGGGAATTTTCAACCATTGTTTTTCTCCTCCGCTTCCATCACAATTTTGGTAATTTCACGTATAAAGGCCTCCACATCAGAGAGATCCTCCCGCATGCTTCGCAACATTCTGCGATCATCAACTTTTCCGTAACCGTGAACCAGGAGATTGCGGAACTTTGCCATTTGGGCCAGCCTTTGCGCCAGCTGGGGGTCTATGATACCTTCTTCACCGAGTAACAAAAAGGTTTCCGCATATGTTTCCGGAGCTTTATCTAACAACCGGGCACAAAAGTGATTGGCAATGTTCATGGCTGCTTCAATTAAAACAATGAAGGAGTAACGGGCTGCATGAACCGCTTCCTTATTCTTTAAAAAAGTTTCATCGTTTTGCATTGCATATTGTCGTAGAAAAGCAAGTGATTCTTTAATATCAGTTACCTTCTCTCTGATTCTGGCCAAGTTTAGCTGGCGATATTTCATAGCTATCCCCCACCTGTTTTTTACCATTATACACCAGTACCAGTAGTTTTAACAATGTGATTTAATTTAAAACATAATCATGGGGTAGATGGCCGGCCCGGAGCTTAGAGGCAATGAACCAGGCATCCACCCGGTCGTTTTTAGGGGCATCCAGGGCAGCAAGAATAAACACGCCAACAAAAATAACCTTAAATATTGGAAGCAAGTGATAGCAACCTTATTCAGGCAAGGGGGAGATTGTTTTGCTGATTGATTCCGATTTTATTTGGTTTATTGCCTTGGTAACCTGGGTTCCGTTTAGAATCATGACCTTTATCTTGCGAAAGAAGAAAAAGTAAAATACTTCTCTATCTGGAGAGTTACTGTTAAACCTGTTCTTCCTTTACCTTGTGGGTTTGGTGGGTGTAACCATCTTTCCCATTCCCATAGGAGTGCCTTACTATGGTGATTATTTCCACGTCAATTTCATACCATTTAAAAGCATTCTGGGATCGCTCAACCATTCCTGGTATATGGTTCCGTTGCGGAATATCGGCGGAAATTTAGTTTTACTGGCTCCTTTTGGGTTTCTATTGCCTCTAGTCTGGAAGGGCGTAAATACACTGGGTAAAGTTGTCACCACAGGCTTTTTACTGTCCTTGACAATTGAATTATTGCAGTTGATTATTCCGGGCAGGGCGGCTGATGTGGATGATCTTATTTTGAATACCTTCGGTCTCTTGTTTGGGTTTTTGGCCTTCAAATTGTTTGATCTGTTACTGAGATTGATAACTAAAGAAAAAAGATTGAGTGAGTCTCGATAAGCAAGCGGCATTTCGTACCAGGGGTTGGTATCCAGCAAATACGGCAGGTAAAGTCCTGCCCAGGGTGACTGTTAAAAAATTATCAACCCCAAACTTCAGAGAGATGGTAGCTTCTACTTACAAGACATAAAGCTATATACTTACTTCATCCAGCAGGTGCAAGTCGTATCGTTTAATAATCGATATTAGTTTCAGCGGATATTTGGAGTCAGTAGCATAGCCAGCACGTCGTAATGCCCACGCTCCCTGAGTACTGTTGTGCATCACCGCTCTAAACGGCTCGTACCTTCTGGCTGTGAGCAAAAGTTTTTTGTGATCCGCCCAGCTTTCAGCCGGGTTATTGTAAGCTCTAAATGTTGCATCCACGCGGAAGGTATTTCCGTTATATTCTTCCCAGGTATTGGAGATTACCGAACCGGCTGGACCCTGGCCTTTGATGCCAAACAGGTTATAGGAGAGCCGACCGGTATACTTATCCACCGGCGTGTATTGGCCCCAACCCGTTTCTAGGATAGCCTGGGCAACTTGTAGCGCTGCAGACATACCTGTTCTTTCCTGCGATTGTTTAGCCAGTTGGGATACAAAATCTAAAAACTTGCTTTTCTCTATTATCGGCTGAGGCCCGTATACCGGCCCCAAATAAACCTTTACCGGGATAGCCTCACTTGCTATTTTTTCCCCTGAAATGGTGGTAGCTACGGCTTGAATCTGCCACGATCCAGAGTCCTTTTCTTCAGGTGTCCAGGAGTATTCCGCCTGGGAAGCACTGCCGTCGGCAATCACCCGTTTTTCTCCTGTTTCAGGGTTTAGTAATTGGTATGTGATACTACTAAGGGGAACATTAGCCGATGACCGGAGCTTTACTGTCCCTGTCAGCACCTGGTTAGGACCTATGGATTCCAGAAGCAGTATTGGCTTTGCCGGTACCTGAATAGTAATAGGCTCAGTGGTATAAGTATTGCCCTTAGTGTCCGTTACCTTTGCCGTTAATTCCCACGTTCCTGCCTGTTCCGGTCCTGGAAACCACTTGTAGCTCAACTGACCGTCCGCTGGCAACAGGATTTCTTCTTTCCCTGTCTTTATATCTTTCAGTATGTACTCTGCTCTGCTGACCAGGAAGTTTCGGGAAAACCAAAGCGTAACCGGCCTTTCCACTGTGGCGCCAGGGGATACCCCTCTTAATTGTAGCTTTCTTTTTACGTCTACTTTCACGGTCACGGGCGGGCTGTAATAGGCCTGCCCGGAACGGTCATAGGCTATAGCGCGGATAGAAGTAGCGCCGTTATCCGCAAATTGAGGCGTCCAGGTGTAAGTACCTTGAGGATCCTTTTCCCCTGTAACCATTACGTTCCCTGTATCGATGTTAGTTATTTCATACTTTACATACTCGGCTACAAAGTTTAAGTCCACTCTAAGAGAAACACTATCCTCTACCACCTGTTCCTGAGCTATACCCGCCAATGCCACCTGGGGCGCAACTGCCAGTTCCACGGGGATGACACAGCCAGCCAGGAAACGGCCCTCTTGGTCATAGATTGCAGCAGCCAGCACGCGAATACCGTTGTAAAACGGGTCAGGCAGCCATTGGTATATTCCCTTTAGGTCACTTCCCCTTGCCACGATTGGTCCCCGGCCCGTTTCCGGGTCAAGGAGTAGAAACCGCACTTCCGCAGCACCAGCAGGCGGCGTATCATTAAAAGTAACCTGAAGTTCTGTGGTTCCAGTGATAGTTTGTCCAGGTTCTATAGACGGCAACGCCATATCAAAGAAAGGGGTAACGGCTGCAGGCACACTGGAATCAACATAAACAGTCCGTTCAGAGTCATTCCAGCTTACTGAGACTCCCAAAGCGTTACTTACCAACCTCAAAGGGACAAAGGTACGGTTGCCAAAAATCTGTGGCGGAACGTCTGACAACCCGTAGGTAGTCCGATCTTCTGTGTAAGCAACCAGACGATTATCAATCCGTAATTGAACTGAACGGTTACCCTTGGTGATAGTAACAGTCCTGCTTTCCGCATGCCACCCAACATAAGCCCCCAGTGTTTCAGAGACCAAACGTACCGGTACCAGGGTGCGGCCGTTTTTGATTATGGGTGGGGGCGATGCATCAATCACCCGACCGTCAATTACCAATTTAACATCGTCAGCCGCTAATCCGGGGGAATCCGCCCAGATGAACATCACCAGCGTCAGAAACAGTGTTACACACACTCGCCAACCGTAAAATAGCCTCCTTGAATGCATTAAACTACCTCACCTTTCTTCTGACCTGTTGAATAAAATTCGATTATCTTCTATGATCTTAGACGGTCAAAAGCGGTGGAAAGTTCCCAGATTCAACCCGTAAAAGGGAATAATTCTATTGGATTTTCCTCGGATCATACGACTCTATGCCCTACGGAACTTTCTCTGTCAATATATTTATTCTCCGGAGGGCATAAGCGACTTTGTATTGGAGTGAAACTGGGAACAATTTCTTTAGGTTAACCGTCTGTTGTATTAGACGAGACGAGAAAAGACAGGTGGTTTCGTAAAAGCGGAATAGTATCCTGGTTTTCTGTAAAAGAGCCGTGCAAAAAGGCAAACCTTAGACGGAAACGTTGGGGAAGAAGATAATGGAAAGGGGGTTAACATGGTGCAGAAGAAATTTTTGTTAGCGACTATATTTGTTTCATTAATAGTAATATTGGTTGCCGGCTGCAGCAGCGCAAACAGTACAAATCAATCCCTGCGGCAAGCACAATCTAAAGATGAGGTTGATCAGTATTTGGCGACCATGACTCCTGGCTTGAAAAGGGCAGAGGAACTGGGGTTGGTGACTGCCCTCAATATGGATATTCCGGTACCTGAGGCGAATACAAGCGTCCGCCTGGAAAAGATCTGGTATAACAGTAAAGATGTCTTTTTATTTTATAGCTTGGAGTATAGACCAGGGGTGCGTTTATACTTTGGCTCTATTGAACCGGCTGATAAAGGAGAAAAAGCATGGAGCGGGCCCGGATTTACTTCCAATTTTGCCCCCGAGGAAGGGATAATTTATCAGGGACGTTATTACGGTCGTATTACTTTCCATCCATTGTACCGAGATAACGAAATATTACCTAAAGTTGATAAAATAATATGGAATAAAGCAAAGCTAAGAATAGGCGACGATACTTATGAACTGGAACCGGTTGCTTTAACAGTGAACTATGATCGCAGCCGTGAAGTAGAGATATCGCATGCGGTGAACCAAACATGGGAAATACTCGGACGTAAATTCATCGTTGAGAAATTAGTTTTGGGTGTAGCGGAAAACAGGCTGAAGTTTACCTTTGTTCCGCAAAATGAAAGCGAGAGAATACGGTGGGTAAGAGGAGAAGTATTTACTGACAAAGGAGAAAGAAACCGTATCGATATGTCGGTGGAAAAAGGGGAAAAACCAAATGAATACTGGGTTGTATTCCCTGCTTTTAATGAACTTCCCCAGAAAATTACCCTCTCGCTGGAACAACTCATCCTTGTTGGTGACGATGAGCTAACCTTTAACATAGAAAGTGCACCTTATAAGCAATACTTAAACTTCAATTCCCCTAAAAAAATTGAACTCAACCAGGAACTGGGTAGAGTCCATCAAACCCGGGTTGTTTTAGAAGATTTGGTTGTGGACGATCGTGGAATAGCCTGGGGTTTGTTATTTGAACCGGAGAATGACCATTTACCTTATGAAGCCCTTTATGCTGATATACCCCATGATGGTAGCAATAATGCGGAAGTTCAACTACCTAATACAGTTTACGTAACCAACGAAAAAGGCGAAACCGGAACGCTGGGCCAAAGTGGCAGTGGTCCTGGCAATCGTATGGGTGCTTTTATCAATGCTGGCTTTGTTAAACAGTCGGAGTTGCTTACCGTAAGGATTACCCACATGACATTTGCCCTCAATGGGCGTTGGATATTGGAGATAGAGCTTGAAAAAGAATAGAAAAAAATTTAAACCCTGCAGCTTAACTGCAGGGTTCGTTACCAATGGGAGGAGGCCAAAGTCTGGCCTCATTTTATTCTAAGTATGGTCGGGATGACAGGATTTGAACCTGCGACCTCTGCGTCCCGAACGCAGCGCTCTAGCCAAACTGAGCCACATCCCGACTGCAAAATATATTATCTCTCGTTTTGCTTATAAAGTCAAGGGTAAAATAAGGTTCGATAGTTTGCTATTTTCGGCCATGAGCAGGCGGAAGAATTGGGCGACGGGCAGGCCCATACGAGTGTAGACCGGGTATATCTATCAAATGTGCAACCTATTTGAACAGGCGAGTATATTTTTAACCGGTGGAAGTATCTAAAGAAACCGAAAGGCCCTGCCTCTATCTCTGCAGGGCCTTTATTAACTATTTAGTTGAGTTAAGATTACTTAAAATACCTCTCGAGCAAACCGGCCAGGGCGCGGGCATGTCTGGCTTCATCGCGGGAGGATTCATCTAAAGCATCATGAGCTTCATCCAGGCCCAACTCTTTAGCTTTAACGGCTGCTTCGCGCTTTCCTTTGTTAGCCTGTTGTTCTCCCGCCAGCATTTTTTCTATATTTTCCTTAGTACTGGCCGATATTTTACCGTTCAGCTCGGCAAAACGAGCGGCATGCTGGGCTTCCTCCCAGGCTATCTTAGTAAGAACTTCGGCCACTTCCGGGTAGCCTTCCCTCTGCGCCTGGCGAGCCATGGCCAAATATGTACCCACTTCCCATGTTTCTCCTTTAAATTCTCCGTCAACCGCCTTCTCCAACTCCGTTCCCTTAGTAACACCAAGTTTGTTTTCATTGATCAAGTCCACCATGAAAACCCTCCTTAATAGTAATTGTTACTAATATTATATTTGGATAAAGTTTCTATGTCAATAGGTTTCCCCAAAATTTTTATTATTAATAAGGAAAATAAAACCTGGGTTGGGGAATACTATGGCTGGAGGTGATCCCGGCCATGCCCAAAAAGTCTAGGCAGACTCCGCAGGAGAAGAATAAGCATGAAAAAGAGGAAAAGTTAAGCCCTCGCCACCGGCTTAAGATAGAAGTGGCGGCTGAATTGGGGTTGCTCGATAAAGTGAGGGAGAAAGGGTGGAGCAGCCTGAGTGCTGCGGAAAGCGGGCGTATAGGCGGGATAATGACTAAACGATTGAGACAAGAAGGGATAGAAACCCGGAATTAAAGAGGAATTTAAGTTAGCTGATGGAGGAGGTGCAATCTGATGGCCCGGAAGAACAGGCCGGGACGCTACAATAAAGAAGAAATGAAGCCTGACCTACAGAAAATAGTGGCCCCAGTTGCCGGTGGGACTGATTTGGAAGCAGCAGAAGAGTTGGCCCGCCTCCGGAAGGTAAGGAAACGGGAGAAATAACAGAGCCACCGTTTGTCTTGCACGGTTATTCGGAACTGGCAAGTTTTTCGGGAAAGGCTTCAACCCGTACGATCAGCTTATCCGTAACAATTATCATTTTGGTTTCCAGGCGGAAATTGCGTCCTTCCACTTTAAGCAGGCGGTTATTGATTATTTCGGGTATGAGAATGTAATCAATGGCTTTGACTTCTTTCCCCCTGACCGGTTCGAGCATGCGCTTAATTTCTTTTCCCAAAGCCAGTTCAAAGACATCTTGCTCGTAAGAGGACAGGTTGTCTTCAGGAAAAATAACATGCGGTTCAATGCTGGTTATAACCTGGCGTTTCCTGGCGGCCAGGTTTTGTTTTACTTCTTCCAATTCGGAATTGGCAGCCTGTAGAGCTTCTTTAAGGGTCTCGTTTTCAAAGTATAATTTATCGACTTGATGGCCGATCAACAGGCTAGTCAACACGGCGCCGAGAATACAGCCTAATAGGAAGGCGGCGGTCAGGGAGAGAAAACGACGGGGAAGAAACAGAAGGTATGCAGGCGGCATTACTGACCACCGCTCAGGGACCAGATTATAGAATAACCTACCTGGGCGCCGAGGAAAGCGCTGAAAATAAAGAGAAACTGTTTTATGACATTAATAATTTCCCCTTCAAAAATCCCCATTTCTAATACTTCGATAGTGGTAAAAGTGCCCCCGATAGCGGCGACAATGGCCCAGATCTTAATTTCGTAAGCGAGTTTGGTCATGGTTTTCAAAGGAGGTTGAGCGCTGAGAACTGCGGCTAGGGAACCGATCAGGCTGGCTCCCAGTACCACTCCCAGAGCGGTAAAAAAGATGAGAAGAAGCTTTTGGCCGAAACTTTCCATAAAGGACCTTCCTTTCCTTTCTCTTATGCTAAAATATATTGCAAAGGAACATTGTCCCATTAATATTTTATTTTTCAGTTTGAACGCAAGGATCTGAAGGTTAAGGAGTGATAGAAATATGGCCGGGGGAGATTTTGTCCACCTTCATGTTCATAGCCAGTACAGTTTACTGGACGGTGCCGGCCGGGTTGAGCAACTGGTAGAGGCTGCGGCAGATAGGGGAATGAAAGCCCTGTCTATTACCGACCATGGTGTCATGTACGGTGTTATTGACTTCTACAAGGCGGCAAAAGCCCGGGGGATCAAACCTATTATCGGAGCGGAAGTTTACTTGGCCCGCAGGACGCGGCATGACCGTCAACCTCAGGTGGACGATTCTCCCTATCATTTGGTGCTTTTGGCTGAAAATCAGACCGGGTACAAAAATCTTATGGAACTGGTTACCCGTTCTTTTTTGGAAGGCTTCTATTATAAACCCCGGGTAGATATGGAACTGCTGAAGCAATACAGTTCAGGGTTGATTGCTTTGAGTGGCTGTGTGGCCGGTGAGATTCCGGAGTTGATCTTGGAAGGAAGATACGAACAGGCTAAGGAAGCGGCCCGGAGGTACCGGCGTATTTTCGGCCCTAACAATTTCTTTTTGGAACTACAGGATCATGGTTTGAACGAACAGAAAAGAGTGAACCCTCTCCTGGTTCAACTGGCGCGGGAACTGAACATACCTCTAGTGGCAACTAACGATGTCCATTACGTTCGCCGGCAGGACGCCAGGATTCATGATGTTCTTCTCTGCATCCAAACCGGTAAGACGCTGGAGGATACCGACCGCCTGCGCTTTTCTACGGAGGAGTTTTATCTGAAGTCGGCCGGGGAAATGTACCAGATTTTTGAAAAGTATCCTGAAGCGCTGGCCAATACGCTGGCGATTGCTGAACGCTGCCAGGTAGAGTTGGAATTTGGACAACTGCATTTGCCGGACTACCAGGTTCCGCCGGGATACGATCTGGACAGTTATCTTAAGGAACTGTGTTACCGGGGGTTAAAAGAGCGTTTCGGCGAGCCCCCTCAGGAAGCCAAAGAGAGGCTTGATTATGAATTGAAAATTATCCGGCAAATGGGTTATTCCGGTTACTTCCTTATAGTCTGGGATTTAGTTAAT
>NZ_BDGJ01000010.1 GCF_002207765.1 Calderihabitans maritimus | reverse complement strand
TATGACCGGCTTGGTTTTCGCCAGTCTGGTAGACAGCTTGTGCAAGAAATCCCTCCTCTGGTTTCTTATCCGGCAATGTGCTGCTCCTGTTTTATTCCCGGTAGGGGCGGACTATTACCCTGGAGCCTTCTACTTTCACCACCTTTACTGTAGTATTTGGAGGAATGAAGCTACCCTCTGCCACTACATCCAGGCGGTTGCCGTCGGGTAATTCCATGATACCTGCCGGACGTAAAGGAGTCACGGAACGCCCGGTCAGACCCAAGTAGTTGGATAATTCAGCGGAAGGGGCTACATATCCCGTAGTTTTGTCCTGTTTAGTTGCCAGAATTAGTCGGTTCCAAACCCGACGGGTAGGCAGAAATCGGAGGCTTAGAACAAGCAACACAACGGTACCTGCCAATGCTATTAATAAAGAAAGCAGGCCCTGTTGAGGAGAAGGGGCTGCCAGAAGGATGCTGGCAGCCAGAGCGGCGATACCCCCTAGGCCTGCAAAACCAAACCCCGGAATGACAGTTATTTCCATTGCCAGCAAGACCAGTCCCACAATAAGTAAGACTACTGCCTCCCAACCGGTGAGTCCGGCCAGAATATGCCCGCCGAAGTAAAGCGCCAGGGAAATCAGACCAATAGTTCCAGGTATGCCGAACCCTACGGTGAAGATTTCGATTACTAGGCCGGCCAGACCAACGGTCAACAATATCGTGCTGACCAGAGGATTGGTGACCCAGCGGGCCAGGCGTTCGGCGTCGCTGAGGTTGAGTTCTACCAGCTGTCCATCCTGGAGGTTAAATTGCTTTAATACTGCCTGGCGGTCTGGTAATACTGCGTCAGCTATGCCCAGTTCTCGAGCTCGGGTAGCCGTAAGAGTCAAGAGTTTTCCCCGGTCGATTACTCCCGGTATGGTTATATCCGCATCAGCCATGGCTGCGGCCACCTGTGGGTTGCGCCCGTGCTTCTCCGCTGCCGCTGCCAACTGGGCCGCCCAGTAGGATATAACCTTTTCATCAGCCTTGGCGGTACCAATGCGGGGCTCGGCGTCGCCAATGGTGGCGCCCGGTTGCATTATTAGGTGGTCGGCGGATAACGCCACCAGGGATCCGGCGGAAATAGCTCCACCGGTGACAAAGGCGATGGTTTCCAGAGGGGAGTCTTCAATAACGTCTCTGATTTTAAGGGCGGCATCAATTCTGCCACCTGGAGTATCTATTTCCAGCAGGACGGCGGCAGCCTGAGCTTGCTCGGCCTCCAGGAAGGCTCTTTCCATGAACCTTGCCAGGCCGCTGTCGATCGTTCCCCGGACAGGGACCACGTAGATTAGATTTTTGGGTAACCCCAGAGTTGACGGTGCGGTGACCAAAAAGAGGAAGATAAGCATCTGCCAGGCTAACAGTTTGAGGCCAGGTCGCTTTGTCGGATTTGCCATTAAGTATTCCTCCAGACCCGGTTTTATAGAGTGAAAGCATGAAAAATACAAGGAAATGTCTGGTATAATGTATCAGAACCGATATTGCTGTATCCGGCAGGTTTTATCTATTTTTCATTATACTGTAAATCGATAACACTGTCACCTTTATCGGGTGCGTTTTACATCTTTTGGGACAGCTCTATAGCTCGTATCCTGCACCCTCCGAAAAAACAATAAAATTAACCCCTTCCCAAACGGGAAGGGGTTAATTACTGGCTGGGGCGGCTGGATTCGAACCAACGAATGGCGGATCCAAAGTCCGCTGCCTTACCGCTTGGCTACGCCCCAGTATCAGTCGTCTGAAAACAGACGCCAAACTTCTGAATTCAGACTTTTGTTTACTGATGGTGGGGTGGGTGATGGGACTTGAACCCACGACCCCCAGAGCCACAATCTGGTGCTCTAGCCGACTGAGCTACACCCACCGCAGTATATTATATTCTTATAAATTCTACCATTATTCACCAGAACATTTATGGCACGCCTGGCAGGATTCGAACCTGCGACCCACGGATTAGAAGTCCGTTGCTCTGTCCAGCTGAGCTACAGGCGCCCACATAAATTGAATATGGAGCGGGTGATGGGAATCGAACCCACGCAACTGGCTTGGAAGGCCAGGGCTCTACCACTGAGCTACACCCGCTTATGTTCTTCTAAAAACACCGACAAGTTTTAATATACCATAAAATATTCTTCTCGTCAAAAGTAATTTTAACCACTTTAATGGGCAAATACACGTTTTTCGTACCTACATATTACAACGCTCCACCGCCTATGTCAAGAGTTACTTAATCTCTACCTTATTACTCTTTCCTGCTTAATTTCTTAATATGTACCGCCCATTCTCTGCCCTTGTACTCCATAATCCCAAAAGTCCCTTCCCTTGTCACACGAGGCCGGCTGATACTTCCCGGATTTACTAAAAGGATATCATCTACTACCCGGTTTTCAGGAATATGGGTATGTCCAAACACTACTACATCCACTTTCAATTCTTTAGCCCGGTAGTAAAGCCGCTGGTATCCCGTTTTCACACCATAAAGGTGACCGTGAGTGAGTAAAAACTTTTTCCCTTTCAATTCAAAAACTTGCTCTAATATTTCATCTGCAAAATCACAGTTTCCGGTCACGGCTTTGACCTCGAGATTCAATTCCTTTGCCAAAACAAGCGCATCACTATAATGATCTCCAGCGTGCAGCAATAAATCAACGCTACCCATACAGGTTACAGCCAGCCTGCTGTTCTTCATATCTTGATGGGTATCACTCAAAAGGCCTATTCTCAGCGGAATTACCCCCATATACCGTTTTAAAAAACTCTCAACTACAAAAGTTTACAAATAATTTCTGCAGCCTGACGAAAGGCTTTGGCGCGGTGACTAATCAGGTTTTTAGTTTTTAAATCTAACTGAGCCATGGTCTTACCATATTGAGGAAGATAAAATACGGGATCATATCCAAATCCTTTATCGCCCTCCGGGCTTAATGCAATTAAACCTTCACATACACCCTCGGTAACATACTCAGTGCCCCGGGCAGTTACGATGGCAATTACGCAACGAAAACGAGCGGTCCTGTCGCTAAGCGGCACTCCCTCCAGAAGAGAAAGAAGTTTTTCAATATTCCGGGCGTCATCTGCCGGTTCACCGGCAAAGCGAGCGGAACGAACGCCCGGTTCGCCCCGCAGATAATCTACCTCCAGACCAGAATCATCAGCCATAGCTATTAGCCCAGTCTTTTGGGCCACTGCTCTCGCTTTAATAAGAGCATTCTCCTCAAAAGTTTGGCCGCTTTCTTCAATGGGCGGTAGGTGAGAAAAATCTTTTAATGATAAAATTTCCACCGGCAAGTCACTCATGAGCTCCTTAAATTCGCGCAGCTTTCCTTCATTTTTGCTGGCAATAACTATACTTGTCCGGTTGGGTCTGGCTTCTGGCATTTGGTCACCCGTCCTATTTTATCTGCCAATTCTCCTAAAGCTTGACGCTGAACTTCAATAAGCTGCGCGATACCTTTCTGGGCAAATTCCAACAATTGGTTTAATTCTTCCCGAGCAAAGGGATACGCCTCCGCTGTTCCCTGAATTTCTACAAACTTGCCTCCTCCGGTCATCACCACATTCATATCTACTTGTGCTTTAGCATCTTCTTCATAACAAAGATCCAAAAGTATTTTATCTTCTACCTTGCCGGCACTGACTGCCGCTACAAAATCGAGTAAAGGAAGCTGTTCAATTACCCCGTCTTCCACCAGCTTGTTAAGCGCATCCACTAAGGCTACAAAGCTTCCCGTTATAGCCGCCGTACGAGTACCGCCATCCGCCTGAATAACATCGCAATCCAGCCAGATAGTTCTCTCCCCCAGGGCGGCAAGGTCCACCACCGAACGTAAAGACCTTCCTATTAACCGCTGGATCTCATGAGTACGTCCACCAATCCTGCCTTTCGTCGCCTCCCGTACCGTTCTTACTCCGGTAGCCCGGGGCAGCAGGGAATATTCTGCCGTTACCCAGCCCATCCCCTGTCCCTTCAACCATCCCGGAACCTTGTCTTCTATGGATGCGTTACAGATAACTTTGGTGTCACCCGTTTCAATAAAAACAGACCCCTCCGGGTATTTAATATAATTTCTTGTTATTTTGACCGGGCGCAACTCATCCGGCTTTCTTCCATCTAACCTTTCCACCCGACTTCCCTCCCTAACTCCCGTAAACATTAGTTCTCTGTAAACAACTTATTTCCCTTCTTAACGATTTTGGCGGCCCTTAAACTCGCCCGAAAATTAAAAGATATAACGAAGCCCCTCCTGGGCCAATTCGACAGGCCCGTTAAATCCTTCTTCAGCCTCTAAACGTAAAGTTTTTAAATCATATTCAGGGAAAAAGTGAGTGATCACTAAACGTTTGACCCCGGCCTCTCGAGCTATAGTTCCAGCTTGATGGGCCGTCAGGTGACCTGCCTTGCTCACATATTCCTTGTCCTTCTCCAGAACACTAGCCTCACACAAGAATAAGTCAGCACCTTCAGCCAGTTTTATAATGTCCGGGTCCCAGGCCGTATCAGCAGAATAAACTAAAGTCGATGCCCCTTCTATTCGTACGGCAAAGGTGGTTACCGGGTGTTCCGTCTTGCACAACTGAAGGCGCAAATCCCCTATGTTTATAGCTAGTCCGGAACACTCCTCCATTATATGTAGGTCAAATTCTTCCCGGTATTGAACCAATCTCTCTATTTCGACCGCCGGTTCACCAGGCAGGTAAAGAGGGAGTTTCTCTTGACGGGATCCATTCCATAAACTAGCCCGCAGAGCATAACGCAGGGTAAAAACATCTAAAAAATGATCGGGGTGCAGGTGAGAAATTACTACCGCCTGAAGCCTGCGAAAATCAAAGTAACGCTGCAGGCGGGAAAAACACCCGCTTCCAAAATCCACTAAAATATGGGTCTCCCCTTCAGAAATCAAATAGCCGGAACACGACCCTCCGGCCCGCGGATAAGGTGACCAACAGCCCAAAACTCTTAACTCCATCAGCTTTCACCCCCGTAGATACAGCAGCCCAGGGCTCCGTTGAACTGGGGCAGAGCGGGCACCAAAACTTCAACATTGAGTTCTTTTTCCATTATGTTTTTTAGAGCTTCGTTATATGCAACCCCACCGGTAAAAACAATTACTTTGTTACCCATTTTTTTGACCATAGGAAGAATCCTTTTAAAAATAGTATAATTAACCCCGGCAGCTAAAGATGGAATGGAATATCCCTCCACTATTTTACCGATCAGTTCCGTTTCCCCAAAAACCGCACAGGTAGAATTAAGTTCCACCGGTCTCTCATAATGTTTGCTAAGTTCCTCTAAGTCGATACCTAACACGGCGGCCATGTTTTCCAGATAACGCCCGGAACTGGCCGCACATTTGTCATTCGTCATAAAGTCAGCTACCTTCCCGTTTTTCACTTGAATTACCTTGCTGTCTTGCCCACCAAGATCAATTAGAGTAAAATCTTTCCTTCCTGTTTGGTAAACTGCTCCCAAGACATGAGCCTTAATTTCCGGTATAACCGCAGCTCCCGCCACCTCTACCGTCAGACGCCCGTAACCGGTAGACACAACCTTCTCCGCAGGAGGAAGACCTAGGCGTTTAAAATCAACCACCAGTTTCCCTTCCTGTTTACGAGCATAAGCGCGATAAAATTGCATGGTATCATAAATATAAGTACCTTTTAACTCGTTACCTTCCATGAGGGCAATTTTCACGTTGCGGCTTCCTAAATCAAGACCACAGATCATTTGTTCCACCTCAACATTTCTACAAAAGCATCAATTCGCATCTTGCTTCGCGCATCAAGCTGGGCCGGTTTGTCGCCCTCCAGCGTCAAGATAGGCACATCTAACTCCTGCCGGAAAATTAAGTCTTCAATCTGCCGGAAACAAAAACTTTGGGTATAATGAATGAGACCGTCCAGGTTACGCCGCTTGATCTCCCGCTTGATATCTTCTATACGATTGAGCACATGGTAGGGGTAAGTATAAAGCCGGTACTGTTCCACCAGATCATCGGTTTCAAAAGGCATGGTAAATTGCCGTTGGATTTCGTTGAAAACTACCCGGGCACCGATACTCTCCAGGTAATGGTACAATCCGGAAATTATGGGAGGTACTCCGATAAATCCCAGACGAACGTCTTGTTTCAGCTCGGGGGCGTGGCAAGCCCTTTCTAAAAACTGGCTGATTTCCCGGTCAAAACTTTCCGGTTCACCCTTAAAGTCACTGCAGTTAACTTGGAATAGGTGGTTGTCGAAGCCGGAGACACGGTTTTCTTCCCAAGTAAGGCGGTCAATCTCCCATACTTTTTTTCTGATTGCGTCCAACCTCTTCTTAACAATTAAAACCTGCTCCCAGTCAACTTCAAAATATGCCATCAGCTTTTCAATCTGAAGCCGCAACAGGTCCTTATCCCGGTCAAAAGGGAAGGCAAAAGGTATAGTCTTTACACCCTGGAGTTCCAGCGTTTCCATTAGAGCATGGGTATTGGTACAGTCTCCCTGAGTAACGGCAATAACTTCCCGAATATCTTTTTCTTCCAGTATAGTGGTATACAGACCTTTAATCCAGCCACAAACATTTCGCGGATATCCGGCTATTTCTGCCGCTTCCACCTTCTGTTGAGGATGTTCCCCGGTAATGAAAATGTTGTTGATATCAACGGGAATACACCCAGCTGCATAGATAACCTCTACCGGTACGGTAGTAGTAATTCCTATTTTACGCATCAAGATCTTCCCCCCCAGGGGCTGTCCGCCTCAAAATTTTTCCCTTTTAAAAATTACTTGATCAGTCCAAAATTACCTGTTTTACCTCTTCTATTAAACCGAGACCTGTAAGCTGTCGGGCAACACGTTTAAATTGTTCCGGCGAGCCGCTCACATAAAATGTGTGATTAAAACCCGGCTTAATCCCTTCACTAAGTTTATTCATTCGAATCAAAATCTCTTTAGCCTGTCGCACTGTCTCCACCGCCGGATCTACCAGGGCAACTTCCTTCCCCATGATCTCCTGCACCACAGGAGCCAGGTAAGGATAGTGAGTACAGCCGAAAATCAAGGTATCGACACCTGCTTGCTTAAGAGGAAAAAGATATTCAGCAGCAACTCGTCGCGTTTCCGGTCCATCTACATTGCCTGCTTCCACCAGAGGAACAAAAAGCGGGCAGGCCTGACCGAAAACTTCTGCCTTAGGTTCCCGTTCTAAAATAAGCCGCCGGTGCACGCCACTCTTAATGGTCGCCTCGGTAGCAATGATACCTATCTTCCCGTTTCTGGTCACCTGGAGAGCCATTTTAACTCCCGCTTCCACCACGCCGATTATAGGTATCTCATAACGAGCCTGTAGATAAGGTAAAGCTACCGAAGAAGTACTGTTACAGGCATCCAGTATTAGCTTAACCCCCTGCTCAATCAGGAAGGCGGTAATAGAATCGGCAAAGCGAATCAGTTCCTCCGGCGACCGCCCCCCATAAGGAACATGCCCGGTATCGCCAAAATAAACGACCCTTTCCCTAGGTAATTGTTTGAGTATCTCCTGAAATACGGTCAAACCACCTACGCCGGAATCAAAAACACCTATCGGATGATCATAGCTCAAATTTTTCAACTCCCACTAAGACTTTTTTGGATCGTTAATAACGCAGGAAAAGAGTGGCATTCTGAGACCACTCCTAATTTAAGAAAAATATATCGATATTCCCTTTAATAAAATATATTAACCCCTAAATATTTAATTCAATTCTATTTACCTTTTCTTCTGATAAAACCACCCTGAATAGAACGATTATCAAAAACAGTAATAAAAGCCTTTTCATCCCAATTATTAATAATATCGAGAAGCTTAGCCAAATGTTTACGGCACAGGATAATATTCAAGATGTGATGTTTTCCTTCTCTTCCCTCGCCTTCCCAGACGGTAACGCCAAATCCTTCTTCTCTTAGCTTCATAGTCAATTCTATTGGCCGAGACAAGGTTATTACTTGCACAGTTAAATATCCGATAGCCAATTTAGCTTCCACTAAGCTGCCAGCCATGTTGCCGGTAGCAAAACCGAGTGCATAAAAAAACAAACTGAAAGGTTGGTCCAGTTGTCCAACCACTGCTTTCAGGGCAAAAATATAAATTATGACCTCCCAAAAACCAATAAACGCTGCTACCAGCCGTTGCCCTCGAACCAGTAACAGCATTCTTAACGTACCAAGGGTAACATCAGTAACCCTGGCTAAAAATATCAATAAATACCCCAAAACTAAAGTCCACGTCATCTCAACTACCACCGAATTCTGCTAATACTCCCATCATTGTAGCAACAGGCCAATATCCTGTCAACGAAAAGTAAATGCCGAAAATAGAACCATTTGCTTAAAAATTACCGGGTAAACTCCAACAGATATAATTCTATCCCCTTAGCTATCCCTCGTGCTGCCCTGCTGCGGAATTCGGGGTCGGTCAGAAGTCTTTCTTCTTCCGGATTAGAAATAAAGGCCACCTCCACCAGTATAGAAGGCACCAGCGTATTACGGAGTACAGAAAAGTTTGCCTCCCTAATTCCCAGGTCTGCCCGGTTAATTTCCTTCACCAGTTCTCTCTGCACCATCTGCGCAAGGAACTGTCTCTCATCCCGCTGAGAAGCCAGTTCCGTTCCCTGCGGGGCATAGAAATAGGTAGCGGTCCCGTTGGGAATAGGACTGAAGGAAGAATTGGCATGGATACTGACAAAGACATCGGCCTCAACGTCATTAGCTATGGCAGCTCGTTCCGGAAGATCCAAGGCTGTATCTCCATTACGAGTAAAAATAACCGTTGCTCCTTTCCTACTCAAAATTCGTCCCGTTTCCTCCGCAATGGCCATAACTACATCCCTTTCATGTACCCCGGAAGGCCCGATGGCTCCCGGATCAAACAAACCTTCTGCCTGTATACTTCCGTGGCCCGGATCCAGAACAACCGTCTTGCCTGCAAGAGAAAAGGGAAGAAATTCAAATAATACCGTTGTGCCTTGCCTTTGACTGCTAAAGGTATAGTTGCTGGATTCAGGCAAATCGAAAACTA
This sequence comes from Calderihabitans maritimus, assembly GCF_002207765.1. Classification (NCBI taxonomy): domain Bacteria; kingdom Bacillati; phylum Bacillota; class Clostridia; order Neomoorellales; family Calderihabitantaceae; genus Calderihabitans; species Calderihabitans maritimus. The sequence continues at coordinate 73,341 of NZ_BDGJ01000010.1, read as the reverse complement.
CTCGAACGGTATCAGGAGTAAACTGTCCTAACCGCACTTGTGAAACTGCCGGGTGGTTAATTTTCCTAATTCGGTCCTCAGGAGCAATTTCTAAACGGGATCGGGTTATATCTACCACTAACCTTCTAGGGTCCTCTAATTCAAAAGTATTATAAACAGGCGGTTCGTTTCCCCGGATAGAAATAAGTAAACGATCCTCTTTAACCTCTTCATCCAAACCTGAAATGAGGTTAAAGGCTTCAGAATCATCATCCTCCAAACTTGGATTATCACCAGTTTTTTCTTGCGCGCCAGAATCAAGATTAATCGGATCTGTTTGTGAGTTGTAAGTGTCGTCAACAACCGTAGAAGGCGTTTGTCCTGAGTCTACGTTATTTTCCGTAGATCCTCTTGACGTTGCCTGTGTTTCTTCCAAACTCACCCCATCTCGAGCCTCCACCAACCAACCTGCGATCCAACCCTTCAATCCTTCCTCCAGCGATACCTGATACCACCGATTTTCTTCTGCAAGAACACCTAAATGTTCTCCCCGTTTTACCTTGGTTATCACAGGAAAATCAGTGCCCGGACCCTGGCGGATATTGACCACGGAGCCGGTTACCTGAACCATAGTACTGCCCGAGGGTAAACTTTGCGTATCTACTTTGGCCAGCCAGCCGGCTATCCAGCCTTTGCGACCCCCGTCCAAAACAACCTGATACCAACCGTTGTCTTCACCTACCACAGGCAGTCGTTCCCCTTCTGTCACCTTGTCTATCCGAGCAAAATTAAGCCCCGGCCCTTGACGGACATTGACCACCTTACCGGTAACCAAAGCCACTTTGGTCTCCTTTTCTCCACCTGCTTCTGCCGGAGCAGAACTTTCCGCCCCTTCATCTAATTCCAGGAGCCAGCCGGCTATCCAGCCAACCCGTTTCCCCATATACCGAACTTTATACCATTCCCCTTGCCGTTCCAAAATCGTAACTGCCGTTCCTCGGGTTAAAACCCCAACCCGGACGTATTGGGTACCCGGTCCGCTCCTTACATTAACATAGCTGCCAGCCACTCGGGCACTCCTTTTTTCAACTTCTTCTTCCGGCACTTCTTCCAGTCGGGTCAGCCAGCCTGCCAGCCATCCTTCACGACCATCAGGAAGCTGCACCTGGTACCAGTCTCCTTTTTTTTGTAGAAGAGGATATTTATCGCCCCGGTAACTCCGCCCTAACTTTGTATGGTTGGTTCCCGGCCCAGATCGAATGTTTACATACTTCCCCCGTACAACCACCTGCTTCCCGGCCAGGGCAACGGAGGCTTGTCCTGCAATAGTTAAAAGAAACAATATAGTGAATACTATTACTGACTTTTTGCCGCATACTTTTTTAAACATTTCGGGAGCCCCCCGGTTATTTCATTAGATGCGATTTAACTGAAATATTCTAGTTTAGTGTCGAATTTCCTGCCCTCAAACAACAAAAAGAAATCCCCCGGTTTAAGGGGGAGGGGCTCTACTGAGAAATTATAATACCGTCATTGCGGGCCATAGCCTCCGAAACATCTACATGCCCGGCAATTGTATCCACGTACCGGCCTTCAACCAAAATTTCTACCCGCTCGACCGTAGGAAACTGGGTTAAAGTATTAACAATTGAATAGACCGTCAGCTGTTCTTCTAAACTTCCTCCCGGGTGATTGTTAATTAACTCCCGGCTAAAATCAACCCGGCACAATCCATCGGGACGAATATTTATGTCCCGTAGGACCGTACCCGGCGGAATAGTAGGCCTCAACCCCGATTCAACATCTGGTCCCAGAATTAATTCTTGGACGGTCGCCCGGGCAATACCTTCCACTTTGGGAATAGTTCGGGTTTCGGCTACCAGGCCTCTGCCTTCTGGGTCACTGAAGTAAAGAACTATATCCACCATCTCTTCACCGCTCATTTGGATATCTGGAGTAGCAACATCTACATCTGCTCTTTCTTTCTGAACTTCCGGTTCAGGCAAACGATCCTCCATAGACAATAAATTATCCAAAATACTACATCCGGAAGTAACTGCCAGTAGAGCCGCAAATAACATCATAATCAGCATCCCGCTTAAAATTTTCCGTTTTCCTGCTCGCATTCCCTCTTCCCCCTTTACATTTTTTCATTTTAATCTTATAAGGGTGGAAGGGTGTTTATTACTAATTTATGGGAAAAGCAATTAATTAATTTTTTACCGGCCGAATATTCTGAGGAGAAAAGAATAATTATAAATCAGAAATTTTATTAAGAGCACTAATTTTCGTTAAGCAGTATAAATTAGAGGTTAAACGGACGGTAATAAAGCCTAACTTGAAAAAAATAAGGTCAGGCGGGAGGATTTACCGGTAAATTGTCATAATAATTTAAATATTAAACTCCTGTTTTTAAATTTTATAATCGGGGAGATAGGTAGAAAATGGTATTAAGGGCATTAATTGTTGATGACGAATACCCTGCTCGTAAAGAATTAAGATACTTACTGGAGAAATATGATAATATTCAAATCGTCGGAGAAGCTGCTAACGCCAGAGAAGCAATGGAATTGATAAACGCAGTTGATTACTCCGTAGTATTTTTAGACATAGACATGCCTGGGGGAAGTGGCCTGGAATTGGGCCGCCAACTGCAAATAAGAAACGGTAAATCTCCTTACGTAGTTTTTATAACAGCCCATGATCAATATGCGTTAGAAGCCTTCGGCGTAGACGCAGTGGATTACATCCTCAAACCCATTGACCCCAAGCGTCTCGACAAGGCCATCAAAAAAATCCAGGAACGTATTCAACCTTCATCTTCTTCACCCGTACCGGACAAGTCCAAAAATGACACCCGTTCTCTAGGACTTATCCCTGTAGAACATAAAGGCAAAACTATTTTGCTGGAAAAGAAAGATATTGTATTTATTAGTGCTAATAATGATTATTGTTTTATCAAAACCTATAATACAAAATATCTAACTCGTTTTACGCTAAAAGAGTTGGAAAAGCGTCTTGATTCTAACCTCTTTTTCCGCTGCCACCGTTCTTATCTAGTTAATATTCAAAAAACCAGGGAAATAATTCCTTTGTATAACGGTACACTTATCCTAATAGTAGATGACGAAGAAAAAAGTGAAGTGCCGGTAAGTCGCTCTCATGCCAAGCAAATACGACAAATTTTAGGAATATAAAAAAAATCAAGGAGGCTTATGCCTCCTCATTATTGTTCTAACTCCTTCAAGACTTCTTGTAGGGCCTCAATAAACCGCTCATTCTGGTTCAAGGTTCCAATCGTTACCCGAATGTATTGATCAAGCCCAAATATATCTCCCGTTCGAACAATTACCCCCCGCTCTAACAGTTTCTGAAAAACCTGGCGCGAATCGTGTTTCACATTGATTAACATAAAGTTGGCTTCAGTAGGTACATATGATAAACCAATTTCTTCCAATTTCCGATATAACCATTCCTTGCTTTCGTTGTTTATGTTAATGCTCTTACGAACATGTACCTGGTCTTCCAAAGCAGCCAACGCTGCAGCCTGGGCAATGGAATTTACGTTAAAAGGCTCCCGTGCCCGGTTGATCCATTCGATCAATTCCGAATTGGCCATTCCGTACCCTATTCTCAACCCGGCTAACCCGTATACTTTAGAAAATGTCCGTAAAATAATAACGTTTTTCTTTCCCTTTTTGACGTATTCCAAAGTATCCGGGTAATCTTCACTGGTAACATACTCCCAGTAGGCTTCATCAAATACAACTATCACTTCTTCTGGTACTCGCCGCATAAAATCTTCTACTTCCGAGGCAGTTACAATGGTACCGGTGGGATTGTTAGGATTACACACAAATATCAATTTAGTTCGATCAGTAATACGATCCGCCATGGCCGGGAGATCATAACGGAAATCCTTTAGATCAACATACACGCATTTCCCGCCCATAAGTTGGGTCGCAAATGTATATTCGGAAAAAGTCGGGTTGGCGATAATAGCTTCGTCGCCTTCTTTGATGAAAGTCTCGGCTATTAATTTCAATATTTCATCCGAACCGTTCCCAATAATAAAGTTATTCTTGGTCAATCCAAACATGGAGGCCAGCCGCCTCTTTAAATAATAACAGTTGCCGTCGGGGTACATATGTACCTTTTCAGCCATGTTTCTCATTGCCTCGACGGCCTCAGGGGAGGGCCCCAAAGGATTTTCGTTGGAGGCCAGCTTTATAACATTGGTTATCCCCAGCTCCCGCTCCACTTCTTCAATAGGCTTACCAGGAACGTACGGCTTAATTTCTTCAATAGCTTCCCGGACAAGAGACTTCAATTTGCTCAAATTTAACACTCCCCTTACCAAGATAGTAAAATAGATATTTCAAAAACATCATAAACTGTATACTTTTTCTCCTGATAAGACGGTTATTCCCTTCTCCTCAAGTATTTTTAAAGCTTCATCTATATTCTCCACTCGGAAAATAACCAGAGCCCCGTTAGGAACTTTTCCAATAAAAGCATAAAGGTATTCAATGTTCAGGTTATGCTCTTCCATAACCGCCATGACTTCGGCCAACCCTCCAGGCTGGTCAGGCATTTCTACAGCAATTACATCCGTCATACTGACCGTAAAACCGTGATCCTTCAACGCTCTATATGCCTTCTCTGGTTGATTTACAATCAGGCGTAGAATACCAAAATCAGAAGTGTCGGCAATTGACAATGCCCGTATGTTGATATCTTCTTCCCCTAATACCCGGGTAACCGCGGCCAACCTTCCCGACTTGTTTTCCAGGAAAACCGAAATCTGTTTTACTTTCATGATCATCTTTACCCCCCATTACCTGTTCATATTCTCCGTTTATCGATGACTCGCTTAGCCTTACCTTCGCTTCTCTGAATAGTCTTCGGTTCTACCAATGTTACTTTAACTGTAATTCCCAAGGTGCTTTCTATCTCTGCCCGGATCTTGTTCTCCAGCTCCTCCAAACGGCGAACCTTATCGGAAAATAGTCTCTCGGAAACTTCCACCTGCACCTCCAGGGTATCTAGAGAACCCTCCCGTTGCACAATTAATTGGTAATGAGGTTCGGTCTCTCCAATCTCTAACAAGACGCTCTCGATCTGGGATGGGAATACGTTTACTCCGCGGATAATAAGCATATCATCGGTTCTGCCGCTTACCCGGGCCATCCGAACCAAGGTACGCCCACAGGAACATGGTTCCTTATAGAGTGCAGAAATATCCCGGGTGCGGTAACGGATCATGGGCAAGGCTTCCTTGGTAATGGTAGTAAAGACCAATTCACCGAACTGGCCGTACGGCAGTGGTTCCTCCGTCACCGGGTCTATAATTTCAGGTATAAAATGGTCCTCAAAAATATGTAGTCCGTTTTTCTCTGGACATTCCATGGCTACTCCCGGTCCGATAATTTCACTGAGTCCATAAATGTCCAAGGCGATAAGAGGCAGTTTCTTTTCGATTTCTTTACGCATATTTTCCGACCACGGCTCAGCTCCAAAGATGCCGCATTTAAGTTTAAGGTCCTCCGGCCTAACCCCCATTTCTTCCATAACCTCTGCCAGGTAAAGAGCATAAGAAGGGGTACAGGTTAAAATAGTACTCCCATAATCCTTCATGATCATGACCTGGCGTTTGGTGTTACCTCCAGATATAGGTATAACGGAAGCCCCAATGCGCTCAGCCCCATAATGAACTCCCAATCCGCCAGTGAACAATCCGTATCCATAAGCATTATGAATTACATCATTCTTGGTAGCTCCCCCGCAGGTGAGAGAACGCGCCATTAACTCCGCCCAAACATTCAAGTCGTTCCGGGTATAACCAACCACGGTAGGTTTTCCTGTAGTACCGGAGGAAGAGTGAATACGCACTACTTCACTGAGAGGGACGGCAAACATGCCATAAGGATAATTTTCCCGCAAGTCGTTTTTCGTGGTGAAGGGGAGTTTCCGCAAGTCTTCCAAACTCTGGATATCACTTGGCTCAATCCCTTTTTCCTGCATCAACCGGCGGTAATGAGGTACGTTGTGATATGCTCTTTCCACGGTTGCTTTTAAACGCTCCAACTGCAACTCTTCTAGCTGTTCCCTGGGCATGCACTCGTACTTTTCATTCCAGTACATCTTAAGCCTCCTCACGCTATGTACTACGGATCTTTAAAAGTAATATCTTCTACACAAAGCAACACTTTCCTTTGTTTAAAACAAAAAAATATTAGTTAAGGGCTTTTTCATTACTTTTTGTCCTTACGCAAAATCTGCCGGCTGTTCTTTCTCCCATCATAAGTAAACAGAATAGTAGTACCTTCAATAACTGTTTCCAGGTGAACCGGCTTACCCCATAACAAATATACGTAAGGAAGAGTTTTCTCTAAATACGGTACATCCAGCTCCCGGTCCTCATAGCAATGCCGGAGGTATAGCTCCCCTTTCCCTAAGTAATCACCATCCTCAACTACGATGTAAGGGTAGCCACAGTTGACCAGTTTGTTTACAATTCCTTCTCTTACTTTGATCCAGTCCTTTTCTACTATTTTCCACTCATGTCCTACCTTCTGGTAAAGATACAGATCCAATTCTTCCACCAGTTCCTCGGTCAGGTAATTGCGAATAAAAGAAATGTCATTTTCAAGCTCTCGAACCTCAAAAATCTTTTCTCTACCGCTCTCTCCCTTATTTTCCTGATCCCAGCGCTTTTCAATGCTTTCAAATATTTTCATCCCCAACAAGTACGGGTTCAAGCTCATACGGGAAGGCTGTACAACTTGAGAATGCATCTTGGCAAACTCTACAGCCTCTTCCTCACTTAAATCCAGTGCTCTAATGATACGAACGTGCCAGTAGGTGGCCCATCCTTCGTTCATAATTTTCGTCTCCAACTGAGGCCAGAAATAGAGCACTTCCTCGCGAACCATCGCAATGATATCTCGCTGCCAGTCTTCCAGGTAATGTCCATGCTGCATCAGGAACTGTAAGAGATCTTTTTCGGGCTCCGCAGGAAACTTTTTTTCTTTAACGGGAAGTTTTGGTTCGTCCTTGTCTTCTAAGGACCATAAATCGTCATAAGGAGTTTCCGGTTTGTTTTCCTCTGCCGGCTTTTGTCTTTCCGGTTCTTTTATAAGCCGATAAGGATTTATATGCTCCTGCAAAGCTAAAACGGCATCCAGAAAAATTTCTACTTCATTCCTCCCGTACTTGAACTCGTATTCCCGAATTCTCTGTGCATGTACAGCCATGGTTTCTACCATCTGCCGATTAGTGTGAGCAAAGTGAACATTGTTTTTAAAAAAGTCGCTATGGGCAAAAACATGAGCAATCACTAGTTTATTCTGTAAAAGAGAGTTGCCATCCAGCAAAAATGCGTAACAAGGATCGGAATTAATTATCAGTTCATAAATACGGCTTAAATTGTAATCGTATTGCGTTTTTAGACGATAAAAAGCCTTGCCAAAGCTCCAGTGCGAAAAACGAGTAGGCATGCCGTAGGCTCCAAAGGTATACAGAATATCGGCCGGGCATAGTTCAAAGCGCATGGGGAAAAAGTCTAGGCCGAACTTTTCCGCCTGGTCCTGAATTTCCTTTATAGCCTTTTCCAGTAGTTTTATTTGTTGGTCAGCCATTGTTCCCTAACCCACCTTTAATGTCCGGCTACCTTCTCTTTATCGCTGAAAAAAATACGCAAGGCAGTATAGACATCACTTTTTTCTTTTACAGTAACCTTTACAAATTTAGGATCTTCGATCCGCTTATAAACACTCATTAAAGTACTGCTGCGGTAGTAAGGATTAACTATCTCACAATAACCGAAAAGGTTACATAATGTTAACAATTTCCGAACCAGAGTAATACACCGTTCATTGTCTGAAGGTAGATTATCTCCGTCGGAAAAATGAAACGGGTAGAGGTTGTAATCTTGGGGAGGGTAACGATCATGAATAATATTCAGGGCCAGTTCATAAACTGAAGAACATTTGGTCCCGCCGCTTTCTCCCTTGGTGAAAAACTCCTCTTCGGTAACTTCTTTAGCCTGGGTATGATGGGCCAGGAACACTATTTCAACCTGTTTATATTTGGTTCTTAAAAAACGAACCATCCAAAAGAAAAAACTTCGAGCCATATATTTTTCATAAGTTCCCATAGAACCGGATGTATCCATCATGGCTAAAACCACAGCGTTGGATTCATAACGCGGGGTTACCTCCCACGTTTTAAAGCGCAAATCTTCCGGCGTTATATTATAGATGCCCGGCCGGCCCCGGATGGCATTTCGCTTAAGGTTTTCCAAAAGGGTTCGCTTCCGGTCGATATTGCTCATTAACCCTTTTTTCCGTATATCGTTGAAACGATAACCTTTATCCTCCAACTCCCGTTTTTTCTTCTCTTCCAAGTTGGGAAGCGTAAATTCTTCAAACACTATTTCGGCCAGTTCATCTAAAGTAATTTCGGCTTCGTAATAATCTATGCCCGGCTTATCCCCTGCCCCCGACCCTTTATCCGCCCCCGACTTTGGGTCGGAACCCAGCACATCTCCCACTTTGCTTTTGCCGTCGCCCTGCCCGGCATGCTGCTGCTTGCGGAAGTTGTACCGGAACCGGTATTCTTCCAGCGAACGAATAGGTATTTTAATTACCTTATTGCCGTCGGACATAATGATGCTTTCTTCACTAATAATGTCCGGAAGGTTATTTCTTATGGCTTCCTTGACCTTCTCCTGGTGTCTCTGCTGGTCAAGATATCCCTTACGGTGCAGAGACCAATCTTCGCGGGAAATAAGAAAATTTTTGCCCCCGGTATCCATCCTGCCACCCCCAAACAACGGGAATTTACTCAACGATTTAACAGGCTGCCGGCATACTTAAGCAACTCGTTGGCACAAATAGGACAATATCCATGGTTGGAAATCAAACGATCAATAACTGCATTAATTCGCTTGAGCTGTTCGGGATCAGGAGTCTTGGTAGACGTGGTTATTTTTACCACATCTTTGAGATCGGCAAATAGCTTCCTTTCAATCGCTTCCCGCAATCTTTCATGGGAATTATAATCGAATTTCTTCCCTTTCCGGGCGTAGGAAGATAATCGAATTAATATCTCTTCCCGGAAACTTTTTTTGGCATTCTCGGTAACTCCAATTTGCTCTTCAATAGAACGCATCAACTTTTCATCCGGATCGAGCTCCTCGCCGCTGATAGGGTCTTTTACTTTAACCCCGTTGCAATAAGCTTCTACGTTATCCAGATAATTATCGAAAAGAGTTCGGGCCGATTCTTCGTAAGAATAAACGAAGGCTCTTTGAACTTCTTTCTTAGCTACCTCATCGTACTCTTTGCGAGCCAACACGATGAAATTTAGAAGCTTTTCTCTTTCGTCTCTAGTTATAGAGGGATGCTGATCCAATCCTTCCTTCAAAGCCCGTAAAATATCTAAAGCATTGATACATTTGGTATCTTTAGTTATCAGAGCACTGGAGATCCGATTTATAACATAACGAGGATCTACTCCGCTCATACCTTCTCCTTCAGCTTCTGCCTGCAGTTCCGCTACGTCCTTTTGTTTAAAGCCTTCTACGCTTTCACCGTCATAAAGTTTCATTTTCTTAATCAGGTCCATACCCTGCTTCTTGGATTCCTTCAACCGAGACAGCACGGAAAAGATTGCTGCCGCCCACAACGCATAAGGAGCTATGTGAATGTCAGTCAGGGCACTTTGACGAATCAGTTTTTCATAAATTTTTACTTCCTCCGATACCTTGAGGTTATAAGGAATGGGCATTACAATTATCCGAGACTGCAAAGCCTCATTCTTCTTATTACTGATAAAAGCCCGGTATTCTGCTTCGTTGGTATGAGCTACGATCATTTCGGGAAATGTTTATTGATTATACCAAGAGTTTAAACAAAATAAAATTAACTAAGTGGAACCTGCTTTATTATATCTTCTCCGGTATTCTCATTCTTCTCCTTTTTCCTCTCGACCAGACACTCCAGCAGCACGCGGTAGAGCCGCCTTTCATCTTCCTGTGTAGCAGGTTTTTCGGGCGGGTATACCCTTACCGTACCGCATTTAAACTTCAACTCCATCACAGGCTCCACCGGAATCACCTTTCTCTCTCCTAAAACTTATGCAAAAAGGCCTGTCTACCAGGCCTGTCCGGTTAAAGAAAATTGATTTTTAGATCCCGTAATAAGTTATTTGGGCAAAAGAAATGCGAACGTTTTCTTATACCCTCTGGAATAAAAAGGATGCTTCCCCTGGGAAAACCGTGTTTTGCTGTTCATAAGTGGAAGATTATCTAACTACACCCAAGAATTATTTTGGTATGCGGTGAATATATATCCCTTATACCAAAACATCTGGATCTGCCCGGAGTGATAAGCAATGGAAATAAAACGTATTATTTGCTACCTTCGCCGTTCACGCCAGGATATTGAAAAAGAAAAACGTACAGGCGAAGATACCCTGGCAAACCAAAAAAAGATTATGCTTGAAGCCCTCGACAAACTGCAAATAATCTACGATATAGCAGAAGAAATCGGATCCGGTGACAAAATAGAAACCCGCCCCGTATTTCAACAGGTGCTGAAAGATATAGAAACTGGAAAATATGACGCAGTGGCAGTTAAAGAAATACCCCGCCTCGGTCGCGGCACCTACAGCGATATGGGAAAAATCTATGATTTGATCATATCAAAAAGGATCTATATAGTTACCCCGTACAAGATTTATGACCCGGCAAATCCCGCCGACGCACGGCAGATCAGATTTGAACTTTTTCTGGCCCGGGAAGAATTTGAAATGATAAAAGAACGTCTTGTCGGAGCCAAATACAATCTTGCCGCTGAAGGCCGTTGGGTGGTAGGAGCAGCCCCTTTTGGTTACCAGCTCAATTCCCGTACCGGCCGGTTAGAGATAAACGAGGAAGAGGCACAGATCGTCCGGCTGATATTCACCCTGTATGTATACGGCCTCGAAAACGGCGACAACACAAAGAAAGACGTATCATTTCGTGCCATCGCAACCTACCTGACCCGCATGGGAGTCCCTACCCCCCGCAAAGCCGCCAGTTGGAATTATTTAACCGTGAAACGAATTATCGAAAATCCTGTTTATGCGGGTACTCTGAAATACCGTACCAAAAAGCGGGTCGGTAACAAGTATTACGACCGGCCAAAATCAGAATGGATCGTGGTCGAAAATGCCCACGAACCGATAATAAGTCAGGAGACATGGGAGTTGGCTCAGGCAAAATTGAAAAATACCCGAGCTACGCCCAATGTAAAGCTCGACTTCTCACCATGTGAGCTAGCCGGTCTGGTGGTATGTGCAAAATGCGGCCGACACATGGTCCGCCAGTATTCCATCCAGCACTACAGGAGAAAAGACGGTGAAGTAAGCATGTACCGTAAAGAATTCCTCTGGTGTCGTACACCTGGATGCACCTTTGTAAAATACCGCGATGTAGAAGCCGGAATACTGAAATACCTTGCTGCCCTGGGAAAGTTTGATGTAAAAAAACTAAAAGAGTTTTTTGAAGAAGAGTACACGCGCCAGAAAGAAGAGACTGCTCCAGTGGATACCGATATATTCATTGAAAAGAAAAAAACGGAACTTAAAAGGCGTCTCGACTTCATATGCGAAAAATACGAAGCCGGTATATACGATGACGAAATGTTTATCCGCCGGAAGGATGAAATTGAAAAAGAGCTGAATATGTTGGAAAAGATTATCAAAAAACAAAATGAGCATGAGCCTGCGGACACCTGCGAGCAGGACATGCTAGTGATGAAGCAGAATATAAAAACGTTCCTTGAGGCCTATAAAAAGGCGGGTGACAAGACGTTAAAGAACAAGCTTCTTCGTGAGCTTGTTTCCCGTGTGATAGTCAATAAAACCGGCCGCGCAACTTTTGACCTGGTCATTTATCCGCGCTTCACTTTTAACCTATAGACAAAATAGCAACCGGGAAACATTAAGATTTTTGCTTAAAACAGACAACAGAGTACAAAAACAACGCTTTCATTCTTCTCGGTAATTTAATGATAGATTTTTCCACCACAACGTCTTTTCGAAAGTAATCTCTGCCTTTCCCGGAAAAGAAATCACCTCACGCTCTAAATGGACTGTAACCCCTGATATTTGCCGTGTCTCGTAATTTTCAGATGCGTTGCGAGGCCGGCCCATCTCAAGCATGGTCGCCGGTACCGACCCCGCACAGCACCCGCTGTACCGCCCGAGAAAATGAGCAGATGACCACCCTTCTGTTTGATGTGCTCTGCCGCTTCAGGAGAAATTTTCACGTCCATGCCGAAATTTCACGCTCCCTAGCGGATTACGCCGGTGTCAACCACGGAACTGCCGTCCGGCGCAAAGTACTTCCGGGAGAAGGCTAGGGCCACATTGACCAATCCGATCATCACCGGCACCTCAATCAATGGCCCGATAACCGCAGCGAAGGCCTGCCCGGAATTGATTCCAAACACCGCCACGGCGACCGCGATAGCCAGCTCAAAGTTATTGCTGGCGGCGGTGAAAGAAAGACTGGCAGTCTGTCCGTAATTTACTCCCATGCGCATACTGATGAAAAATGATACCAGAAACATTAGCACGAAATAAATTAACAGCGGAATAGCCACCCGAATCACATCCATGGGCAGCTTAATGATATACTGGCCCTTATAGGAAAACATCACTACGATGGTAAACAGCAGGGCGATTAGAGCCAACGGGCTGATCTTGGGAATAAATTTCTTTTCATACCACTCCCTGCCTTTGGCCGGTTCTAAAAACAGCCGGGTAATAAAACCAGCGGCAAAGGGAATGCCCAGGTAGATGGCCACGCTGGTGGCTACCTCGCCAATGGTAACATGAACCTCCATTCCCCGCAAACCTATCAGCTCCGGAAGTACAGTGATAAAGACATAGGCATAAATAGAGTAGAAGATTACCTGAAAAATAGAGTTAAAAGCCACTAGGGCCGCCGCGTACTCAGTATCGCCCTTAGCCAGGCTGTTCCAGACGATCACCATAGCGATGCACCGGGCCAGCCCGATAAGGATGAGCCCAACCATGTACTCCGGATAATTATGGAGGAAGATTACCGCCAGAATAAACATCAAGACTGGACCGACGATCCAATTTTGGACCAGGGATAAGGCCAACACCTTACGATTCTTAAATACTTTGCCCAATTCTCTATAATTGACCTTGGCCAGCGGAGGATACATCATCACGATCAGTCCAATAGCAATAGGTATGGAAGTGGTTCCCACCGACAGCCTATCCAACAAATCTGCGATACCCGGGAAATTATACCCCAGCAGGACGCCCGCGGCCATAGCCAAAAAGATCCACAGCGTCAAAAAACGGTCTAAAAGCGACAATCTGTTAACAACAGCTTTTTCCATCCCAACCTCTCCTTTCCTCCTCAGGTATTTCGGACTGCAAAATCCATGTCATTATAATTTCTAACAGAACCACCTGCCCTTTTATTCCACCTCCCTCCACTTGCAGACGGCCATATCCGAAAATGGTATTTAAGTCACTAACCGGCTTCCGGGGCATCGGATTTAAGTGACGTTTTGTTTGCAGTAAAACGCCTGGGTCTGCAACTGGCTATCGGATTTATCTCCAGGTACGACAGCTTTTCGCGTTCAAGAGCCAGAGCACCAATCTGGGCCAAATCCTCTTTTAGAAATAGAGGGAATTCTTGTATTTGATTTACTAACGCCTCGAGATCCAAACTATAAAACACCCATTGTCCTTCGCGGCGTTCCAACACCAATCCTACTTCTTTAAGCACACGCAAATGCTGGGAAACTGCTGACTGAGTTAGGTTTAAAATAAATTCCAGCTCACAAACGCATAGTTCCTTTTCTGCTAAGAGTTTAATAATTTTTAAACGAGTAGGTTGACCAAGGGCTTTAAATATTCTTACAAAATTATACATTATTTGATTAATTCTCCTTTAAATAAATAAGCATATGCTTAATTTATGTTTTATTATACCATCTTATTTTGCGGTTGACCATCTCATAATTTTGAAAAACATAAACTTGAATATAAAAATAAACTGGCGCCCCAGTAATAGAAGGCGCCATGTTGACTCATTAACTGCTTTTTACCTTTTCCTTTTCGGTAAGTTTAGCAACCTCCTCAATTCTTATTGTTTCTTGGATATCGCTGGCCGCTTTTTTGAACTCTTTTAGGGCGCTGCCGACGGCTTTCCCAACCTCCGGCAATTTCTTGGGGCCAAACACGATCAGAGCCAAAACCAGGATCAATATCATCTCTGGAAACCCGATGTTCAACATCAAATCTGCCTCCTAACTGTTTTCGTCTTGAGTAATTTCATCGCTCTTGGGTTGTGCAAATGCACTTTTAAATTCCCGGATACTTTGACCGATGGCTCTCCCTACTCCGGGCAATTTCCCAGGACCAAAAATGACCAGTACCAGCACGAGAATAACCAGTAGTTCCGGTACTCCTATCCTGCCAAACATGTCTTCACCTCCCGAAAGCATACCGCATTTTATTCCGGCAGCGAAAACATTTCCCTCCTCTGACTGCCGTATAAAGTTCACCACATTCAGGACAACTAAAATCTTGTCCTTCAGTCACACAGATTATACCTTCACCCAGTTTCATAGCCCGAAAACTCTTTAACTCCAAAGCTTTATGGAAACAAACTGTGGCGCACAGGTTACAGCCACTGCAAGCACTAACATTGAGTTCTAATTTAACGACGTCGCCTGTCTTGTTTTGTTTCAACGCCCCTTGAGGGCAGAGAATACTACAGGCCCTACAGAACTGACAGTTTCCTACCATCACGGGCAATTTAATCAGGATCCGCTCTCTAAAGGGAGGGTACTCTCTAATCAGGTTGAGTAATACCTGGCGTCTTTCACTGATCGTAACTCTATCGGCAGTGATTTTGTTGCCCTCATCTCCGCCCAGAAAACCGGGGATAACAATTTCCGGAACTTTCCCCAGCCCGTCAACGACTGATCGCAAGAACCTCCTGCGTTCCGTATCCACACTCCCGCCCGAAGGCCTTCTTCGTCTTGTTTTAGCATTGGCAACAAATGTAATTCTTTTTCCTGTTATGCGTTCAGCTTCCCCCAACTGTCTTCTCCAACTCTCCCCTCCGCCTTTAACCCGACAGGTAGGGCAAGGGTCGCCTGGTAGCAGCACTTTGACCTGGTCGGAAAGCAATAACAATTGCAACCAACATTCCCAAGGAATACTACCTAAGCAGGGCACTTCAATTCCCTGCTTTAATTTTTTCTTCGGCGAACATGGACCGCAATAAATAACTGCTTCCTCAAACTCCTGAATTTTTTGCGTAACTTTTTCAATCAGCTGAAGTGGCGAAGGATTTGTCCACACCAGAGCCCCTGTAACACAGGCTGATGTACATAAACCACAATCTATACAGTTCTCTACTTCCAAACCGGTTTCCGAGAGCTTGATTCCATTGGTAGGACACACCTCGAGACATGCCCTGCAAGTGCTCAGGTGAGACCGCACCCGGCTACAGCGGCGGGGTTTAACGGCTAAATTACCCAGGTACAAGGAAACTACATCAGCTAGCTTTTGCAAATCGGACATCGTTATCACCGCCTTTAACAGGAAACTGGCAAGGGAGCAAAATGTGCTCTTTCATTAAACCTGCAGCGCGTTTAACACCCTTTTAAACTCATCCGGAACCGGAAAATAATTTTGTGACATTTTTTTCCAAAATATTTATATTGAGAGGACCTAGATGCTTTGACCGGATGCGCCCTGCCGCATCAATGAAATAAGTAGCGGGTATCCCGCTTACCCCGTACAGCCTGCTGGCTAACCCCTGCCTATCTAGGGCCACTGGTAACGTATAGCCGTTTCCCTGCATAAATTCTTGGATTCCCTTGACCGTTTCTCTTTGCATAATGTTTACCGTCAGCAATACAACTTTGTCGTTGCCATATTTCTCATAAAATGCCTGCAACGCAGGCATTTCTTCCCTGCAATTTGGTCACCACGAAGCCCAGAAATTCAAAACCAACGGTTTTCCGCGAAACTCCTTTAAGGATACAGGTTTCCCACCTAAAGTTTCCAGGGTAAAACTTGGCGCAACGGATGTATCACTATCTGATGACGCTGGCAAATCCGCCGTTGAAGCCGGTAATCCGTTCTGTGTTGGCTCCATTGGTGTAATGCGCACATAGCGGCTTCCGATAACAAATATAAAGACGATGCCGATTACGGCAGCAATCGCTGTAAGAGCCTTTTTCATCATGTTTCTTGCCTCCCTCTATCCTGTCCAGGCAAGTCAGAAAGGGTGTTAGCCCCATGCTTAAAAATTAAATTTTTCTGGTATCAACAAGCTGAGCCATGCCAATTTATCAAAAAATATCAGCAACCCAAAAAGCACCATCACTAGTCCGCTAGCCCGGGAAATCCACGGCAAATATTCGCCGAAACGTTGCAAAAACACCTTAAGCCGCTCCATAACCAGGCCGGCCAAAAGAAACGGTACGGCCAACCCTATTGAATAAACAACCAGCATTATTATTCCCTCTTTTACGGTTGCCGCAGACCCCGCGTAGAGCAGTATGCTCCCTAACACCGGTCCCACACAGGGTGTCCAGCCTGCTGCAAAAGCCATTCCCAGAATTAATGCTCCCATTGGCCTTGTTGCGGCCGATGAGCCGAAGCTAAAACGTCTTTCGCGCATTAAGGGCCTTAGTCGCACTACTTCCATGAGACTTAATCCAAAGACAATAATGATTATTGCGCTGACTTTAACATATATGGCCTTATAGGTTATCAACAGCTTGCCAATAGTGCTTGCAGTCGCTCCCATGGTCACGAAGACGGTGGCAAATCCCATTACAAACCCAAAAGCCCTGATAAAGGTTGCCCCTCTAGCTGAATTGGCTGAGCTACCTGCTAGGTACGAAAAATACGCAGGCACAAGAGGTAAAACACAAGGAGACAAAAATGATACAAACCCGGCCAACAAGGCCAGTCCCGCAGGAATTTCCATCCGGCAACACCTCACCCCCAAATCCTGGTCTCAAGACAGCACAGAGACCCTCCGAACCCCTCGCATACTAATGTTTCAGGCAGTGCACACGGCACGGGGACAGCAGTTTTATCAACCGAAATCCCATTCTACAATATCATCAGAAATGGCTGAACCGGTATTTTTCGCCACCTTGACACCTAGTATTTGTGGTAAATGTACTATCTTTGGTAAAATTTGCGGTGGAGCCACGATATTAAGCACAATACTTTGTGACGAATTTGGACCTAACACCCGGCCGTTATTCTCTCGGACAGCCTCAGCAACTGCCTCCCGATCCCCGGGTTTCCTTAAACGGAGTAAAAAGTGTTTGCTGCCGCTTAAAGCACAGGTACGGTCATTGCCTGCCGGTGGGCCAACGTAATTCTCCCATTCGGACAAAATCTCCTGCGACAATTTATACGCCAGCTTATAGTCCACAATCGCCCTGACAAAGTCATCCTGCCTCAAATCGGCCGCCAGATTGCTGTCAGCGCATACCAGGTAAGTATTTACCTCGGTGAAATCCAAAAACTCCATACCTTTGTTTCGAGCCTGCTCTTTCCAGCGATTCACTTCAGGGCCAAATTGTTTTAACTGTACCAGGAACAACCGTTTTCCCTCAGAGTACCACGCTCCCTGATCCAGGCTTGGCGGGACTGTCGGCTCTCCCTTTAAAGGGTCAAATTGATATCCGGATAGAGATAACCGTATTGGCTGTATTGTCTGTTTACTCGTGGGCAGCGCCGTTTCCGATTTTAGATTCAAATGTAAGTCTTTTTGTTTTACCCCCTTTTCGGTGGTGCAGCCGGACGGAACCAGTGCCAGAAGCAAAAGCAAAATTACCGGACGCCAGAATTTCAATTCCCACCACCCTCTTAATTTTCCATGGTTGCAGCAGTCAAATAACTGCTATCAGCAATTAAAAATTCCCGTGTCACGGCAGCAATGGCAAAATACAGCTCCTCTTCCGAACACTGCTCCAGTCGAGAAAGGAACTCTTCGCTCCATTGCAGAAGATGGTCGTTTAAAAAGCCTCTCTGCCATCTTTGATAAGTTCCCGCTTGCTCAAAATCACCGGCTCTAATGGAGCTTTCTTCTCCGAGGCAGAGATATTCTAAAAATGCTAGCTCCACGCCAAAGTGGTCCGGGAGTCTCCCTAACTCATCAAGGACGGTTGCCCCTGCTCTTTTGTACAAGAACTGCACTTCTACGGTATTGCATCCCCAATTATTGCCCCACGAGCCATCCAATTTCTTCTCTCGGTAACATGACTCGTATGGAGTAAGATATTTGTCACCGGGAACGGAAAACAACGCATGAAACTCCTCGTCTAAATGTTGCAATTTTCCCCGGGAGCAAGGAGAAAGACAATCGTTTAGCTGTCTCTGTAAATTCTTCCCTTCAGTACCAAAAATACCTACCAAGTCAAATTTACCTTGCTTTTTAAGCTTAGTGAGCCATTCGGATGGTTTTTTCAAGTAGCAGGTTGCCAGAAATCCGTAGACATTAGCTCTAGCTACAGCCAATTCAGCAGCTAATCTCATAATTTCACCCCCAAAAACAATGAGAAAGTCCAAGGCGGCACTCCCTGAAGCGGAAAGCCGCCTTAGAATTATTCGCTTACAGGCTATGCTTTTACTACTTTTACTTTACCGTAAAAAGCTGCACTTCCGCCGATCGGATCCTCAATTCCCACATTTCCAATGCTGGTGTCGATCCGCATCACGGGATTGGGATTAATACCTGTACCCCTGCCAGCATCGTACCCTGTTTCTTGTCCATCAACAACTTGCGGTAAAGCACCCGAAGCCCAGTGGCCGTAATGACCGGAAACCGCAACCACACCGGGACGAATCCCCTGCACAACTTTAGCCTTACCCACTTCACCTTTTTGATTGGTGGGCGAAATAAGCCTTATTTTGTCGCCAGTCTTGATTCCCAGCTTTCCAGCATCTGCAGCATTGATCAACACATAGTTTTCCGGCAGGATTTCCATCAACCAGGGATCCACTGCCGTACGTGCATGGCTATGGAACGGCAACTTGTAAGTTATTAACGTAAATGGGAAATCATCATCGGTAATCAAATTCCCTTTCATATCCTTAATGGGCTCGAACCTAGGAAGACCGTCAAATGGCTCGCCGGTGATGCTGTGCTTGGCCTGGGCAACTTTTTCCGCGTAAATAGTACATAGCTTACCATAACGATGTTTAAGCAAGTCACCATCGTAAGCCTGATCCACCGGTTCAAAACGCCCCCCGCGATCTAAAACATACTGAATTTTCTCTTTTTCGGTGGCTCCCGGCACAGCGTCACCGGGTTTATCCCCGTAGGCATAGTTAGCTACCATTTTGAGATACCAATCTTCCGGTTTTTCGAGATCTAAGCCTGGACCAAATCCGTCCTTGCCGAATCCAGGGAGATTGAGACGTTTGGCCAAATCAATCAGTATTTCCTCCAGGGACCTGGTCTCAGGATGTACCTTTACCACGGGCTGGCGCACCTTGCTGACTGTGGTTAATATGGTCGGAGCGGTATGCGGAGTGCCCCAGCGCTCCAAATACGTAACATCAGGCAGAATATAATCGGCATACATGGACGTTTCCCCGATCAAAATGTCACAGGCGACAAACAACGGAACCTTTCTGGTATCTTTTAGAGTGTTGATAATGATGTCCTTCATGGCCGGTGTGGAGTAAGCCGGTGTCCCCATGTGCAAAAACAATGCCTTTATGGGATAAGGATACTGATCGGCGATCCCCGCCATTACTTCCTGATAAATATTACCGCTGAACGGAAACCACGGCCGCTTTGCCGGATAACCATTCTTTTTGAATTCCGTGCTGTCCTCATACCGCGATTTTTCCCGGGAAATGGGAACGCCTTTTGCCTTCACCTTTCCCGGATGCATTTTCGCTAAGTCATAAGGATTACCCGGTTTACCACCCATTTCGTGGAGATGCCCGCCGCCAACGGCATAACCACCCTTGTGGTCAATGTTTCCTACCAGCAGGTTCAGCACTATAATAGCCCGCCCATTATAAAATCCGTTAGTGTGCTGCACCGGGCCGCGGTAGAAGTCTGCCACCGCTCTCTTGCCATGGGCGGAAAACTCGTCAGCCAGCGTGGCAATGAGGTCAGCCTCCACTCCGGCAAATTTCGCATACTCAGCCAAGGAATATTCCCGGGCCCGTTCTTTCAGCAGCGTAAAGACCGTCTTGCAACGGATGCCGTTGATTACAATTTCTCCCTCCAAATCTCCATGATCCACTTGAGTATAAACCTGCGGTTCGCCATCCGACAGCACAACGTAGGCGTTGGGGCTGCCACCCAGACCGGCATCACCGGCTCGCAACAAGCTCATGTTATCCAAGCGCACCAGGTAGGTGGCATCGGTCCAACTGCTTTCACCGTCTTTGGCTGCCGCTTCTTTAGAGGTATTCTGCAGGAAACGCTTGTCATAACGCTCATGATCTATTATCCAGCGAATCATACCCATAGCCAAAGCGCCATCCATACCTGGTTTAATAGGTACCCAGCGGTCGGCCTTTACTGCCGTGTTGGACATTCTGGGATCTACCACTACCAGCTTGCCCCCACGCAGTTTGAAATCCGCCAACTTGCGTCCCAGAGCGTTCATAGGGAAGTTGGCTTCACCGTAGGTTGCTCCAAAGGAGATTATATATTGGGCGTGATCAAAGTCAGGTTTAAAGTGGCTTTTCCCTCCCATCGTCTGTTTGAAGGCAATATGATGGCTCTGCTCACAGATAGAGGTATGCTCGAACCAGTTAACAGATCCAAAAGCATCTTTCACGAATCGTTTTGAAAATTCTTTCCGGCCGTGTTCGATTCTACCCGCCAGAAAGACAAACTGGTTTGCTTTCGGGCCGAGTTCTGGTGCTCCGGGATCAATTGGTGTTTCCAAATCCCGAATGGCGCGGAGCCCGTCTACATGACCTTCTCCAAAAAGGTCACCGCCTTCTACTATTTCCGTCAGCGCCTGTTCCCAGCTAATAGGCTGCCATTTGCCCGAACCCCTCGGGCCTACGCGCTTGAGAGGCTGTGTCACTCTATAGGGGTCATAACAGGTCTGTATCCCCGCCTGTCCCCGGGCACAGACGCGCCCAACGTATTTTTTAGCCTCCTCGGGTGGAGTATCATAAGGAATAGGCGGATCCATGGTCATAGGGCTGTAAGGGTTACCGTCTATTTTCCTGATAACTCCATTCTCAACTTTGACCCGGATAGTGCAGGCACTGTGGCATTGCAAACAAACACTGTACTTAATCTCAACCCCTTCTTCGTCCGCTAACGCATCTTTTAAGGGAGCACCGGCGATATATTCCGGCACTTTCTTGCCGGAAGCAAAAACCTGGCTGACCCCACCTAGAGCACTAATAACTCCGAGAGCAGAAGCACCTTTTATAAAACTTCTTCTGGTTATTTTCATCTCATACCCTCCCCTACAGCGGATGATGGACCTGCATGCGGCCTGATCGGTTTATCTTTTTCCTCATAAATGGGCAGCATTCGGTATAATGCATATAACGCAACCAAGGTAATGGCTCCTAATACCACAGCTGTAGTTAACTCAAAGGAGGTGACAGAGTACCGAACCGGTTCCTCTCCACTCAACGGTATTTTAAGACCTCCGATCACAAAATTAATACGCATGGCCAGCACTCCTACCATGGTGAGGAAAGAAGCCAGTCCTAAGGTGAAAAGATTTTCTCTCGTCCGGCGAAATGCCAGTAACAGAACGGGAACCACCATCCCTAATATCAACTCTATACCTATAAAGGGCACTGCTTCCTCTTCGAAAAGATACCATAAGGCAGTCGCGCCAGCTTCATTGCCGTACCACAGGACCACCAGATGGCTAAACAACAAAGCGGCATCAGCGACAATAAACCACATGAGCAGTTTTCCGATATCTGCCAGCAAGGCCCTACGCTCGAGCAGAATGGTTTTGGCAGGGGAAAGGAATCGATCTGTAAACATAATCACTAAAATTAGCATGCCCGTACCCGAAACTACAGCCGACATCAGGAAAATGTAGGGCATTAGTGCGGTATGCCATAAAGCCCGCGCCTGTACATTACCCAGAATAAAACCGGTATAACCATGTACCGCCAAGGCCAACGGTACTCCCAAGGTACCAAAAAGTTTAGCCAACTTTTGGTCCTTTTCTGTTTTATCTTTTTTAAAGAGAAAGTAAGCGTAGATCAGTAGGTCAAGGGGATAGAGCATCAATAGATATACACCCCAAGACATAGCCGACTGCAGGTTAACCCTGTAGAGCAAAGTAAGAAATCGTGCCGGTTGGGACAAATCAGCAATTAGGTGAATAGGGGCGATTATCAATAATACTATGGCCATTAACACTCCCACTTTGGCCACACCTTTATACTTTTCAATCCCAAATACGGTGCCCAGGCTGGAAATTACAAAGGAACCAGCACTCAAACCTGTATAGAAAAAGTAAAGAGGTATTAATATTCCCCAATAAACCTCGTGTTCCACATTAAAAAAATAGTTTAATTCCGGCATTTTATTCACCCCCCACCATTCTTCTCAAGTTAGCTCCCATGACTCCTCTATCTGCCTGAATATAGTAGACATGAGGCCTGGTATTTTGTTCCGGCTTTAATACCTGTACAGCATTACGGGCTAAAAGTTGAGAAACAGAGCTCTTGGGATCGTTCAAGTCACCGAATACCCTGGCCCCTCCCACGCACGTCGAAACACAGGCGGGCTCATACCCGCGGCTTACCCGGTGATAACAAAAATCGCACTTTTCAGCCGTTTTGCGTATGGGGTTAATAAACCGAGAATCATAGGGACAGGCAGCAATACAATATTTGCAGCCGATGCATCTGTCGTAATCAATCATCACTACTCCATCTTCGTTCCGGTAGGAAGCCTTCACCGGACAAACTTTAACACATGGAGCGTTAGCGCAGTGATTGCACAGGCGAGGCAGATAATGCCTGCTGACGTTGGGATAGATACCTTTTTCCACATCTTTAACCCACGTGCGGAATACCTTTAACGGCACGTTATTTTCGCTTTTACAAGCTACGCGACAGGCGTGACAGCCTACGCAACGACGCAGATCAATCACCATTCCGTAAAGTTTTTCAGCCATCTGCTCACTCCTCTCCACAATTTATGCAAGAATACCCTCTCCCTCCTTATGGGCAGCTTTCTATGTACATTTTGGCACAATTATGTTTTGTTTTGTATCGGGCATCATATCTAAAATGCTCAGCAAAAAACCCCGAAACGCCCTCCGACGAATCGGGGTTTTAACCGGAAAAATTTTAAGAAGGTCTAATTTTGTCATATGCACAGCCGGCTCGAAGCCTTCTCTTTTATTACTTTTTAATACCTACGCTAGAAACATCCTTACTTTTCAGGCATCAAGTTGTTTTCCAGGGCATAACGTACCAGGTCCGACCGCTTTTTTATCCCCAGCTTTTCCTTGATATTAGCCTTATGCGTCTCCACCGTTTTTATACTTATGGTTAACTCATCAGCAATCTGTTGATTGGTATATCCTAAAGCCACCAATCCCAAAACTTCTTTTTCCCTGGAGCTCAACACACCATTGCTGGAAGGTCTTTCTTCACCTTTCTTTTTCCTCCCCAAAGCCAAATTAACCACCGAAGTAGCAATAGCAGGATCAAGGTAAGTGCCCCCCTGACCTACCGCCCTCACCGCCGCCAGCAACTCCTGGTCCGAAGCCTTTTTGAGAATATATCCTCTAGCACCAAGTTCCAACGCGCGCTGCAAATAATCTTCTTCATCATACATGGTAAGCAGTAATATATTGGTTTCGGGACTAATCCTTTGGACTTCCGGTATTAAATCAAGCCCACTATTATCCCCGAGGTTTATATCCAGCAGCAATACATCCGGTTTGAGTTTTCGGCATTGTTCCAGGGCCGACATACGGTCCGTAGCTTTACCCACCACTTCCAGATCATTTGTATTCTCTAACAGCAAACACAGGCCGCTCAGTAAGACCACATGGTCATCCACCAACAGCACTTTTAACTTTCTCTGTTGCATGACTAACCCTCCCCTCCAGGGGTAGTTCAACGTATATAGTAGTCCCTTTACCCAAAGCTGATTCTATATTTAACTTTCCGCCCAGTAATTCTGCTCTTTCCTGCATACCAAAAAGCCCAAGATGTTTTTCCTCAATATCCTTGTTCTGCATTTCATTTATATCAAAACCGACACCGTCATCTTCCACGATGGCCAGAATTTTATTTTCCGTTTTCTGAAGTACCACACTGATATTTTCCGCTTGAGAATGGCGCAAAGCATTTCCTAGAGCCTCCTGAACAATCCTGTAAACAGCTATTTTCACTTCATCCGGAATAATCTCCGTATCAAAACCGGTCACCGTCAGTCCGATATCTTTCCCCCAGCGCATGGAACAATCCCGGACCAGACGTTGCACAGCCACCGCCAGGCCCAGTTTGTCCAGCACACTGGGGCGCAGTTGCCGGCACAACAAATGAATATCTTCCAGCGCCTTAGTTACCGTCTCCTGCATCAATTTCACTCTTCGACGAAACTCCTGAGGGTCCTGTACACCGTCCAAGGAAGCCAAGGCCAGGTTAACGCTGCTTAAAGCCTGTCCCGTCTCGTCATGCAATTCCCGCGATATACGCAGCCGCTCTTCCTCCTGAGCGGAAATTATTTTACTTAACAGATATCGACGCATCCTTTCTTTTCTTAGTACCTCCTGCCACAGCCGGGCTTGTTCCTTTTCTGCTTCTTGTAATTTATCAGCCATTTCATTAAAAGCTCTTGCCAATTGTCCCAATTCATCTTTGATCCAGTCCAGCGGGACACGGTAACTCAACTTTCCTTCCCCAATATTCTTGGTAGCGGTTACCAACTCTCTAAGAGGCCGGTTAATTAAAGCCGACAACAGGTACGCCACTCCTACCCCTAGAAGTGAGATCACTAAAGTACTGAGCCAGAGCTGGCTCTGCATTCTTTCCACGGCGGTAACGATACCGATTTCAGATAATCCCAGTCGCACCTGGCCCAATTTGCCGTTGGCAATAGGAATCGCCACATCCTGCACCAGCTCTTCCCCCGTGGAAAATATCCGCCGACTGTATTCCTGTCCTTCCCCCACTTTATTAAAATTTAACAGTCCGCGGGGAATACCTTTACCAAAACTATTGATGACTAACTGGCCCTCAGAATCTATAAGCAGGATGTACTTCACTTCCGGATTGTTATCCATAGTGTCACGGACCAGCTCGTACAGGCCATAAATATTATTGGTTAACAAAAGATTCTCGCTCCGAGCCGCTAAGTAACGCCCTAAGGAGACACCCTGTTTAGTTAGCTCCTGCCGCAAAATCCTAGTAAAACTGGTTTCTACCTGCCAGATTTGCAACGTACCTAAGAGAAGCACCAGCATCACAGCAATACCCATAATTTTCGCTCTAACTCCAACCAGGTTAAACGCGGTGTAAAAAAGACGGGATAACAATTTATTTTTCATGACTCTGCACTACCTTTCCCAGTAACCGGACAGAATCATAATCTGAATCCTCCACCTGCCGGTAACCTTCCAGGCCCATCTTGTCCAAAATATACCTTCCCTCTCCACTAGAATCCAGATTTATGAAAAACTCTTTCAACTGTTTCTTGAGTTCCTCCGGCAAACCGGGCCGGACCACCACCGGAGGTGAAAAATATGCAGGAGATTTCTTGATTATTTTAAGATCGTTGATGATTTCCGGTTCTTTCTCAGCCATATGCTTGAAAACAAGGCTCTCCACCGCCGCTCCGTCTACGACGCCCTGTTGTACCGCCTTAATGGAATTATCGTGACTGTAAGTAAAGCTATAATCAGAAAAAAAGCTCTCCGGTTCTTTATTCTGCTCTCTCAAAAGAGCCATAGGATAAAGATAACCCGTCGTGGACATAGGGTCTGTAAAGGCAAACTTTTTCCCTTCGAGTTGTTCAAAAGAATCTATCTCACTATCTTTACGGACGATTATATATGACTGGTACTTGGTTTTTCCATCTCTTACCGGTGCGGCAACCAGTTCCAAACCAAACTGGTCATGACCCGTAACATAGCTATAAGTGCAGATAAAAGCCAGGTCAATCTGACCGGTACGTAACAGCTCATTTACTTCCGCGTAGGTGTTACGTTGGACTACTTCTATGGGGCGACCTAAAGTTTTCTCCAATAAACGTAATAGTTCTTCGTAATAGGATATACTCTTTCTTGTAGATGTAATCGATGATAAAGCTACGCGTAATGAATCCTGCTCGGTGTTCTTTTTAAAACTTTCGGTTATTTCTAAATCTTGAAAGTTAATTTGTGGATAATCTTTGGTTCTGCTACAACCGGCAAAAAATAATAATAATACCAGGCCTATTACTAGAAGCAACAACCTTCGGCCATTCAAAAGAGTACACCCCTTCAAATTCTTAAATTCTTATAACTAGTATAACATAATAGTTTATGAGATGTATGAAACAATAACTTCCACAAACCGGGTATCTTGTATCTTCTCACCCTTCAGCAGAGCTTTTACAAAAAAGAAACTCTACCAGTAGATACGGATATTTGCGTAGAAAAGAAAAAAGCCGAGCTCCAACGGCATATGCGAAAAATACGAAGTCTCTAAAGCTTAATCAGAGAAAATAAAAAATTAGTCTCATGAAGTTACACTCTATTCGTCCGCATAAATTAAAGCAAATCTTCCCGCCTTAAAATTGCCTTCCTGGGATAGGCTCAACAAGTTGTAGAGGAATTTCTCGTCACATTTCAGCATTTCCTGAAACTCCATAATGCCCCGATTGGCTTTGTTCAGTTCTCCATCAAACCGGTATGCCCGTGGATCAGATTCAGAGCCGTATTCAGCAATGGTGGAAAAGTCAACACTTCCCGTAAGGTCAGCTATATCCTGTGACTTAGGGTCAGAGGGGCTGAAAGTGCCGATCCCTACCCGATCCTCTTCGGAAAAAACAATCCTCTGAACGGGAACATCCTCGACCCTGCCTCCATATTTCTCTTCGACCATCAGGCGGCATGAAGGGCAGAGAGTTCCTTCAATATAAATGCCGTACTCCTGCTGGAATTCTTCCCGCAGTTCCCTCGGAATAAGGTGGAGTGGTTCCTCATGCATGGGACATCCTTTGATAGCATATACGGCTCCTTCATCGGTACGGGTGTACTTCTCCAGTCCTCTTTTGATCAAGTTAACGATGGTTGATTTTCCGCCGCTTACCGGCCCCATCAACAAAAGAATTCTTTTCCGTACATCTAGCCTCCGGGCTGCCGAATGGAAGTACTCCTCCACTAGCCGTTCTAATGTTTTGTCAAGTCCAAAAATTTCCGAGGAAAAAAATTTGTATTTTTTAACTCCATCTACTTCTTCCACTCCAGCAGAAACAATCATATCGTAAATACGTTCATGGGCCAGACGGCAAATTTTGGGGTTTTCTATAACTAACTTCAGGTAATCCCGGAAGGTTCCTTCCCAACGCAGTTTTTGTTCTTCTTGTCTGTGTAATTCCAGACGTTTTAGAATATCCATAGATACCTCCTCCTTTTTAAATTCCGAGCCATGACTGGAGGTTACTATATTTATATGCACCGTTTGTTTAAAAAGAAGTTTCATTCCTGAAGAGAAGAAGGAAGAAAAAAAGCTAACTCCATTGAGAAGCAGAAAAAGAGTTAGCCTGACATTGGTTTCAGAAACAACTATTTTTACTTTTTTTGGAAAATCAAGATGTATTCATGGACTTTATTGACGCGAAAGACGTAAGGATATCCCAGGGGGCGTAAATTATTATACTCCCGGCGCCTATCCCAGATGATTATGTCGTCAAGGGTAAAACCTACGTCTCTAAGTTTTAAAGTAATATCCATATGAAACGGGTAAAAGACAGCCTTCTTACGGATGTCCATTACTACTACTATGCAATAGGCACCGGTAATCAGCACCTCGTAGATTTGAGCAAATACTTGCTGCAAAGCCCCCAAAAATTCATGGTAATCGCTAATACTGCTCAGGTCCCGCAGGTTCATTCCGTAATTGCGAATCGGTTTGCCGTCGGCTGTACGCCGCTGGTTTAAAATATCCCAGTAGGGCGGAGAAGTGATACACAGGCCGACAGTGCCCGGTGATACATATTTCTGCAATCGTCTGCTGTCGTCCTGAATTATACGCGGGTAGTTGTCCGGATCTCCCCGGATGGCCGCCAACCTCTCTCTCGTCATGGCAATAAACTCTTCCGACAGCTCAAAACCGACTGACGGTAGACCACGGCGGTAGGCGGAACATAGAGTACTCCCACTACCCATAAACGGATCGAGAACAAGGCCGCCTTCCCGGAGGGAAAATATTTCGATAAGCCTGTCGGTCAACTGGGATGGAAACATAGCGGGGTGCTTAAACTTGCGTTCCTCAGGACTTTTAACAAGATCGTCCCAAATACTTATGGAATAGCGTAACCAGGTTTTCCCGTCCATTAAACCGGCACTCACCGCTTTATTCATTGTTTTTGGAGATTGTTTTGACATTATTCTCCCTCCTGGATTCAATACCTTCAGAAAACAGCCAAGACCATTTTCTTGATATAAGATCCGTTTTCCTGCCATTCAACCATTAAATAGAGGAAAATTTAAGTAAATTAAGAATAATATGCATTAAGAATAATATGCTTGCGAAGAAAAAAAATAATGACGAGGTGATAAAATGGGCTATAAATATGAGTTTACCTGGTTGCTTCGCCTGCCGGTGGACGAGTTGCCCGATAAACCAGGAGAAAAACAGGAGGCAGACAACCAGCTTCTCCTGTGGAAAAGAACCTCCGGGAATATTATTTTAGGCTTTTTCCGCACTGGACATAAATTAGTTTATCCCGTGGGCATGGATGTGCTTCTAGTAACCCGTAGCGGTGAGGTTATAGGAATTGGCACCATTGTTAAATCAGAAATATACCAGCTTCCTGACAACTCCCTTACTACCGTAGTTGAGTTTTCGGTCAAGCGCATGTTCGAGGAGGAAGAAAAGCGTATCCTTACGCGAGTGGTCAAAGAAATGTACGGATAATAATATTTAATAATATTGTCGGGGAGATGGTATTATAGTATACCCTGTTTTTGGTAATAATGAAGACAGGGAGGTGAAATTAAGTGGCATATGTTTGTGCCCAATGCGGTCGTACCGCCAAACTCCCCGACTTCTGCTGCGGAAAGTCGATGGTTACCGAAGGGGCATATGTTTGTCGGTCCTGCGGAAAAACTGCGCAGAACGAAGGTCGCTGCTGCGGCCAGACCATGGTTAGAGTATAAAACACCTTTCCAACCAGCTTCCCGGAAGCTGGCCTTTTTTTAAAGAATAAAATAGGGTATAATGGATGAGAAAAACCGACACCGGTACCATATTACGGGGAGGTTGTTCCATGATTTTCGGGAAAGATTTTGGCCTGACGGAAGAAGGTCAGTTGGTGTTTTACCAAGAGGATATATATGAGCCAAAACCAGCGGTACGCCGTCTAATAGATGCAGGTGAAGTACTTTTTCAGACTGTACCGTTAGATGATAGGCCCCTGTATTACATGTATCGCGGCGTTCACTGGCGCCAAGACCGGGAAAAATTTCTCCAACACGACATCCGTTATGACATTACCGTAATTCTTCCAGGACTAATAGGTCAGGAGTACATAAAAACGGTGGGGCATTTCCATCCCCTTAAACCCCAGTCTTCCGAAACCTACCCGGAATATTATGAAGTGCTTTCCGGAGAAGCCCTCTATCTCTTGCAGAAAAATAACCGGAGAGGGGAAGTAGAGGAGGTACTGGTAGTAGAAGCGAAAAAAGGGGATAAGGTATATATTCCCCCGGGATACGGCCACATAACCATTAACCCGGGAAATGAGCCCCTGGTTATGGCCAACCTGGTGGAAGCCAACTTCTCTTCTATTTACGAACCCTTTGCTGCCAAGAGAGGAGCGGCATATTATTACATTCAAAATGAAAAAGGCCAGGGGGAATTTGTTAAAAATCCTTATTATCAGAACTCCGTAGCACTTAGAATGGTGGCAGCACCCAACTTACCCCAACCTACCGAAGCTGTAAAAAATGCTTCCCTTTACGGGGCTTTTATCCAGCAACCGGAAGCATTTGAGTTTCTGAAATAAAATCCTGAGGACAGTGAAATAGCCCTGGCTATTCACTGTCCTTGTTTATCTCCACCCTGTTGGCTTTTTTCTTGCGGTTTACTCTCTTCAATCTCCAGTTTTTCAACTTTTCCCTCAATCTCTATTTCTAGAGTCTTTCCCTCTCGGGTTTTTATCTTCAACTTGGTTTTAGTCCCACCAGACCCTTTCCCCTTCTCTTGGCTTCCCGAGCCGCTCTGAGATGCGGAAGAGCCGGTCTTCTCTCTTTTCTCCAGTGGACCTGCCCGCTGTTCCACTAAATATACGTTGTTTTCTGTTATCATTCGTACCGGAATAATTTTGCTCGGGACGTCATAGACCCCGTTGGTCCCCTGAAAATCGTAATCCCAGTGCTGTTTGGAGGTTAAATCGAGAGAGGCCTGGTAAACAACCGACGCGAGCATCTCCGGCATGGGGTCGATTTCACCGTCGTGTTTACCTTCGGCAATGGCTTGGATCGCAGGTTTATCCGCTCCCGCCCCTAAAGTAACCACTTTATCAGCCATTCCCAGTTTTTCTAGAACATCTACTGCGGCCAGGGCGAGCTGACTGGTTTGCCCGACCACCGCTCCCACCTTACTTCCTTGTTGGCTCAGGTACTGCTCCAGATCCTGTCGGGCCAGCGTAGGATCCCAATCCTTGTAATCCCTAGTTACAACCTGTAGTTGGGGAAAGTCTTCTATCACTTCTTTAAACCCTGCTGTCATCTGCAACGTTATATAATCTTCCGGATTTCCCCGTAAAAGAAGGATAATATCTCCCTTTTGCGCTCCCTTTTTATATTGTTGCGTAATAAATTCTGCCTGGAGTTGCCCGGCCCGGTAAGCATCGGCGGCGACAAACCCATCTAGTGGTACGTTGTCCGGTAGTGAATGCAGGGCTACTATTTTTATCCCCTTCTCCTGAAGCAACCTGACTATTTCCCCGGCTTGACCGGGGTTAACAAAATGGATCACTGCCGTTTTAACTTTGTTCTTGATTAACTTTTCCACCTGCTTTCGCTGTTCTTCCGGATTCATACGGGCGTCCAGCCAAACAACTCTTATACGGTCTTTACGCGCTCTTTGAGTTACATATTTTCTAATTATTTTATTAACATCAGTCTCCATCGTGGCCACGCTGAAACCGATAGCCGGAGGTGAAGATGCAGGCTTTTTGGCCGGTGATTTGCTGCACCCTCCCAACAGCAATACCAGCATTAAGACCAAAATAGACGCCAATCTTCCCCGCCAAAACACCCGTTACCACCTGCCCTGAGCAGACGCCTGTAATTTTCAAGTCTCCCTGTTTTTATAATTCCTTCTGCCATTAGGTTTGATTTTGCCAATTTATGGTAAGAATAAATGCAGAAGGAGGGACACAAAATGAAATTCAGCAAATTCAGCAAAAAGGAACAACTTCAAATTTACATTGCCCAGGGTGAAGCTTACCGGCAGCTGCTTCTCAAAACCAACCACGGGGGAAGGTATAACGCCAAAATCAAACAAATTGAGGCCAAGATTCGCCGCGCCCAGCAGGACCTGGCCCGGATAAAATAGTAACCGCCGGAAAATTGCCCGGCGGTTTACAGTTCCTTCATTAATTTCCGGTACTTTTCCATAAGGCGAGGCACCCGGCGGATATAGTTCTGGGTTTCCGCAATATAACGATACCGCCCGTTTCTCACATTACCCGGACCAGCATTGTAGGCCGCTAACGCTTCGGTCAGGTTCCCAAACTCCTTCAGTTGCCAAGCCAGGTAGCGAGTTCCCCCTTCTATGTTCTGTACCGGGTCATAGGGGTTCACTCCCAACATCTTTGCCGTCCCCGGCATCAGTTGCATCAGTCCGATTGCCCCCGCCCGGCTTACTGCCTGGGGGTTGCCCCCGGACTCCTGTTCTATAACTGCCGCAATGAGGGCAGGATCGAGATCATACTTCTCCGCCGCCGCCTGGATATAATCCGCCCATTGAAGAATGCGGTGGCTGGGATCATAAGGGAGCATTACCGTGCGTCCCTGGTCGTCTTGAGCCACGACTACCCGCTCATCTCCGTAACGGTATACCCGTACGGTAATAAACTGGTACAGCGCCAGGGCGGCCTGATGGATATTCTCCCTCAGGATAGCGGCAGTACCGGCATCGATGTTTACCATTTCCTGCAGTTTTTCTCTTATATCCTCTTCTCCCAACCGTCTGCTAGTCGCCGCCACCGCCTCTGGGGGCTGGGAGCGGGTGCCGTTTCCCTCTCCGTTGAACCAAAATATGCTCCCCAGGGCCTGAAATGTCTTGGCCACACCGGTTTTGAAGGCCACCCACTTCTCCTTTTTGTAACGAATAGTCTCTTCCAGGTCTACCTTCAACTCCGGTATTCTTTTGCGGGTGTCTAATTGAAAACCCACGAAAGGCTTCTCCTCCCCCCGTACCAGGGCGGGAGGGTCCTGCCTCGCCATAAATTCGATGAACTTGTCTTCATAGGGCTCGAGGTCAAAGGAGCTGAAAAAGTAGTAACTACCAACCACTAAAAGCATAAGAAAAAGAGTTTTGCGAATCCAGCGATATTTCAGCAGTCCGATCAGTACCTTCATCCCTCAGCCCCCCGGGGGAAACATCTGACCATTACTCTAACAATCTATTCGTCCTCACACTGCCTTTTCCTGCTTTACTAAAGGGGTAAGAATAATTGCCCACCGGGTTTATTCCATAGCCTTAATTTCCCGCACCTTCCAGCGTTCCTGCTCCCGGTCCATAACCGCCATAAAATACTCTCCGCCGAGATAAAAATAGAGCCGCGCCGTGTCATCCCGAATCAGGGTGCTTTTGAAACTAATCTCCTCTCCCGCCAGTTCGGCGCCAGTTACATTTTCCGGATCAATCCGGCTCTGAACGGAAAGCATTTGTTCCACTGAATCCTTTCGGCCCCTGGCCACCGCCCGGTAGAACTTTTCCAGAGCCTTTTCCGGCTCCTCCCGTTGGGCGACTAAATCCTCCTGGTGCCTACGGGCCATAACCTGTGCCACCTTTTCCTTTAATACCTCCGGGAGACGAGCCAGGTCTTTTCCCATTCCCTCCAGGGGAGTGCCCTCTAGCAGGCCGCTCCCGGCAAAGTAAAAAATTGCCCCTAACAAAATGGCTACAACCAGAACACGAAGCATTGTCCGCACAACTGTTCCCTCCCTGTCTAGGTCCCGCTCTTTATTTCGCAATCACTCCCCCGGATTCCTGCTACCGTTAAACTGTAGCGAAAAGGAAAAAAGTGGACTGCAGGGTCGCCCCTGCAGTCCGCGGGTGAGAAAGGTAAGGTGCTGTTGCCGTTGATCCAGATTAGTTGGTATCAACAGTCTTCAGTTCAGCAGCGCGATCGGCACTGAACAGGTCGTCCAGCGGAATAACCGGGTTGCTGCTGTGGCAGTCGGTGCAGGTTAGGGCTTCAGTCTTGGTAATACCGTGGCTGACGCCGAGCCACATGTTCATCCGGGTACGTCCTGCGTCGAGATAACCATCAGCGTTCCAGGTACCTACTCCGACTTTACTGGCACCTGCGCCGTACAGGGCATCCCACTTGGCCGCCATTTCAACGGCAAGCAGGTCTCTGTCGGCACTATTGGACAGGTCGTAGGAAGCCTGGCTGTAGTAAGTGGTATCGCCATTCAGGTCCGTAGCTCTATCTATAATACCGGAAGTGGGCAACGTCTTCTTCAGTCCGGCCTCAATGGCATCCTTGGGTTGACCAGTCTTGATCAGCTTACCACCAACCATGGGCAGGGCCGGGAACTTGTCCGGATTCAGCTTGTCGCTTGTGTTGTACTCTTCCAGATACGGTGCTATAGCAGTAACCTGCTTGAAGGGATAGATCTTGCCGTCGAATTCGCTACCTATAGGCTGGCTATTATTGTAGGCGGTACCGTTCCACCACTTGTAGACCAGAGGCTGTTTTTCACCCTGAGCCATATCGTCGTTAACTGCTTCGATGTAGCGATGTTCGATTGGGTTGCCGTCGCCGTTGGCATCCCCATACATGGTCTGTACCCAGAAGTACAGGCCGGAAGCGCCGGGCAGGTAGGCTTTTTCAACAACGCTGGCCTGGTAGGTACCGTCCATGAAGGCCGGCATGGGCATAGCGTTGGAGAAGTCCCTACCGCTCATACCGCCGCCGCCCACGATATGACAGGTCTGGCAGGCTACCTTGTTGTGGTTGCTGGCCAGCTTGTCACGCTGGGACTCGGTCAGGCCGGCAGCGTTGTTGTGTACCGTACCCATATTGTGGCACTGTTCGCAGTCAACCGCCACGTCGGGCAGGTCGTTGGCCCACAGGTCGGTCATCATGGTACCCCGGGCGATCAGGTGGTCGCGAACCTTATGGCAGTCGGCACACTCAACACCGGCTTCTTCGTGTACGTCAGCCCTGGTCAGGTCCGGATCGCTCAGGAAGGGCGAGAACTTACTGCGATCGTCGTCAGCCGTCCAAGGAGTAGAGTCGGGTCCCAACCAGGCTGCTTTTTGGGCTTCCAAAGATTCCCAAGAAGTACCGCGCTTGCCGTAGAAGGGCTCCTCGTGGCAGCGCAGACAATACTGGCCGCCGGGCTTACCGATCGTTGCCGTCACGCTGGCAACCTGGTTCTCGGCACCCATGACCCATCTCATGTCACTACCGGTAGCAAAGTCGGTTCCCTCGACGTAACGCTTCTTCGCGTTGTAATCCTTGGCGTGGCAGATGAGACAGTCAAGGGTGGTGTCGGCTACGTCTACACCGTTAACCTCCGTTACGCCTCCAACGTGGCACTTGGAGCAACCGCCTTTACGCCATACATCGCTGTCGCCACCCCAAACAGTGCTGTTGAACGGTATGGCGCCTGCCCAGTTGATGGCCACATTGCCACCGCAGAGCGGGCAGAAGCGGTTGAACATACCAAAATATCCAGTAAGCGGTTCATCTGTTGCCAGGTTAAAGATGGTGTTGGGCCGGATTTCAGTCTTCATGGTGTAGTGTACGGAGTTCTTCAGGTCGGCTTCTGCATCCTTGTGGCAGTCCTTACACAGCGAGGAGTCGGTATATTCGAAGTTGTGCAGTCCCAGAGGTCCGTTGTCTATGCCATGATTCGGGTAGTCCTCCTGGAAGGCGTGGGTGCGTACCTTACTCGGTCCGGCAATGGCCGGCATGTAGCCGTCCAGGTCCACAACCTGATCGTGACACTCGGAACAGAGAGTGGAAGCAGCGCGTTTCAACTGTACGCCCTCGAAATTCAAACCGTGACTGCTGTGACAGGTACTACAGCTCAGAATACCGGTGGTGTAGTGGTCACTAGTGGCAAATTCGTTGTACTGAGCCAAGTCTTCGTTAGCAACATTATCGGCATCCAGCATGGCCGTAGCACTTTCGTGACACTGCTGGCAGACTTTGGTGGCGTTCTCCGCCGAAGCGTAAGCCGGGTTATAGATGTTCAATGCCGAAGGCACCTTCACGTGGTTGCCGCCAGGTCCGTGGCAGGCCTCACAGGAGATATTGGTGTCGACATATTCTGCTTTCTTGGCCGCAGTAAAGAGCAGGTCGTTGCTGGCAAAGTTGGTGCTGCTGATGGCAACGTTGCTGTGGGCAGTGTCGCCGAAGCCGCTTACATGATCTTGGTGACACTTAGCACACTCGGCTCCGCCAACGTAGTCGGCATCCTTCTGGTTGAAGAGTACGTCGGCAGTGCGGTCCACCTGCTGGTACTCTCCTTCCATACCCGCAAGTGCCAGGTAGCCCTCGTTGCCCTCGCCCTTCTGGTGGCAGGTCTCGCAGGTACCCATATTGGGTTTCCGCTTGAGGGCCGAAGAACCGGAAAGCTCAACTGCCATTTCCGCCGTGTAACCTTCGTCATCCAGAGTCCTTACCCAGTATTCCTGGGAAGTACCGTGAGCCAAGTGACAGGTCAGGCAGGTAACCCGGTTGTTTTCTTCGAAGGCCATATTGGGTTCAGTGCCATGCCATTCCATACCCACCTGGTGACGGTATGCTTCCGAATAAGTACCGTTCAGCACTTTACCGGAACCATTGGGTGCTCCTTCAGTAGGATCTACTACCACGTTTTCAGTATTGTAGTCGGTATGACAGGCGCCGCAGAAGCTGTTCAGGCCGGAAATATGTTGTACGCTCTCGTTGGCCTGCAGGTAGTTATTAATATCCATCTTGACCTGCAGGGCGGGAGTACCGTAGACCTTGTCCGCAACATTATCACTAAGGTTTACGCCAGAAATTACGGTGTAGCCGTTGCTATTATCTACAGTAGCTCCATAAGTCTTACTACCATCGTTATATACAGTTACTCCATACGGATATCCCTTGATCAGGAGAGCAGGCTTACCGTTGAAGTATACCTTGTAGCTTGTACCGTCCTTGACGATACCGGTAGTGGTTCCGTCAACATCACTTAATGTACCCACATAGGTAAATCCGCCGGCAGGCTTTCTCGCACTAGCCACGCCGTTGGGGTCTGGATGCAGAATCCGCGCGTTGCCGCCCTGGCCGTGAGGCGAGTGACAGCTTTGACAGCCGAACTCGGCGGCCCACTGAGTGATCACTTTACCGTAGTCGGTGGTTACCTTGTTACCGACTACACTGCCGCCAGGCGCAGCGGAAATCTGCACCGCACCGGTCACGTTGTGATTGGAAAGGTAAGCTTCGTCACCCGAACCGAACATACCGCCGAAGGCGTTGGCACCGGTAGAACCGATACGGCCGTCCTGAACGTTATAAGTAGTGCTTACCGTACCGTCGTGACAGGCCATACAGGTTTCATATACCGTGTACCACTGCAGCAAGGAGGCACCTACAGCGGTGTGGGTTGCGTGACAGGAAGCACAGGCGTCAGTATCTTTAGTATAGTTACTGTGGATACGGTAGTTCGCCGGATTCTCTTCATTAGGCAGGTAAATCTCGTAGGGATAACCTGCTGCTCCGTCCGGCAGGAACTCCTTGGGAGTGGCCTTGTAATATCTCTCGTATACTGCACCGGCCACTTTATTGCCCTGATCGTCTACGGCACTGTACTTGGCCTGCTCGGCCCAAGCGGCGGTAGCGAAGAGGGCAATGAACGCCAGGCTCAAAATAAGAACCAGACTGAGCCTCTTCAAGCTACGTCCTCCTTTCTTAACTGTTTTGTTGTTTCCGGCCAACCTATTCTCTCTACCCTCCTTTCCCGGTTAAGATTTGCCGGACTTTATGGCCAAGCGGTTAACCGCCTGGTTTCGAGATTGTTCGACACTTCACAAATCTTTTCCAAAATAAATGGAGCGCTTTTGGGACCTCCGGAATAACCCCTTCTATATGCCGACCTATTTACCCCGGGTGCCTGCCCCACCCGGGATAAAAGGTCGTTGAACTCGGTTGCCAGAGCTGCCACAGCCCGCACGGCCACCTACCGAGTTCGCAAGGTAAGACCAATGTTACAACCTTCCCGGCTGTCCCGGGATTACTTTTATAACTTTTTGTTCGTCATCTATGGGCTTTTCCTCCGTGCGTATAAAAGGACTTCTGTCCCCTAAAAAAAAAATCCTGCCGTTCGCTCCGGCAGGGAATCTATCGCTGATTTCACTATAAAATTCCTGAAACCCAGATCTGGCAGTCATTTTCAGTTTTGCAACATCCCAAAATCCGATAGACAACTCCTATAGCCATAAGCACTAGCTATTGTACTTCCATAAGCATTAACCGGGAATTACCAAAGGACCGGACTTAATTTAACCTTCTTCCTCTTAAACGAGATAACGCAAAAGCAGCCTGGTCCCGACATAAGCACCGGGAAACAAAAAGGTCATGAATAACCACCCGTGAAGGGACATGGACGATACGCCACTCAGAACGGCTCCTACGGTGCAACCCATGGCAATACGGGCTCCATACCCCATAAGTACACCGCCGGCGATTGCAAGCAAAGCTTGCCTGGGAATCTTGACCCAGCGAAGGCGGAATTCACCCGTGCCAACTGCCGCCAAAAATGAGCCAAATACAGTTCCTACATCGAGAACGAATATAGGATTGTTCAACAGGCCTGCCTGTAAAAATTGGCGCGCAAAGGGGAGCTGGAAAAAGTAAATTTTGTTTACTCCTAAACCCAGCAGCTGCCCTATATGACCTCCTATAAATGTAAAAACTTTGGCCACACACCAGGGGTAACCATGAACATACAGAAGCAGAATGTTTAATAAGGCCAGGGTAACTGCTCCCAGCCAGACAGGCCAGGGTTTCCGGCCTAGAGATTTAAAAGTAAAAGACTCCGAAGCAGCGGCAACCATACTGCTTGCTTCCCGCTGCCGTTCTTTTCGTATTTCATAAAGGCTTAGCAAACCAAAGACACCCAGTAAGAGGACCAGTTGTCCCCCTACGGCCCAGGACCAGCCCCAGAGATGGGGCAAGAAAATCCGTGGCAGCTTTTGCACCGCGAAATGAGTCCACCATCCGAAATGATAGGCTCCCACCAGGCTCCCCGCCACCACACCAGCCAGCACCCCTACATAGAGGACATGCCCCTCCCCTAAGCGAACCAGGCTACCGGCAACACAGGCGCCGGCCAGAACCATACCCATACCGAAAAGCAGTGCTCCCGCTACGGTAAACCAGCCGACGGGCTTAAAATAAGAGGGCAGCCGGGAGTCAAAGCCAATAGTTTGAAATTGAATAATCGCGAACCCGGCAGTGGTAATAATCAGGATAAGTATTAGACCCTTCAGGAGAGAAGTGGATCTAAACAGGAACAGGTCCCGGTAAGGTGCCGCCAGGCAGAAACGAGACCGCTGCATAATTATGCCAAAGCCCGCTCCGAACAGCCACAATAATCCAAGGGAACGGTCAGTTAACAACCATATACAAGTGATCAGTATAAAAATACCGGAGGCTACCGGTTTGCTAAGTTTACCAAAATAACTGTTCAAAAACATTATTATTCCACCTTCTTCAGGCAGGAAAAACTTCTATTCAAGCGAAAGATTATAATATTATACACTTAAATAAATACTGCCTTTCTTTGCTATATCCTGCAATTATTTTTGTATAATTTTTCGCACCATCTTTTGAGAAAAAAATCACAAAGTTTGGTTAAAAAAAATTGACTGCGAAAGGAGATGCCTTATGCTTTTAACCCAACTGATGGCGTTCTGCAAAGTGGTGCAAGAGGGAAGTATTTCCAAAGCGGCCCGGGAACTGCATTTAACCCAGCCAGCCCTCAGCGCTCAGATCCAGGCCCTGGAGGAACATTTCGGACTGCCCCTCTTAGAACGCACCAACCGGGGAGTAATCCCTACGGAAGCCGGCGAAGCCGTGTTATATTATGCAAAGAGGATCTCCATCCTCAACCAAAATCTTCACCAGGAAATCGAACGACTAAAAAACATGGACAACGAAGAACTGGCCATAGGAGCCGGCAGTACTGTAGGCGGCTATGCGCTGCCCTGCAGCATATATATCTTCAAAGAGAAATATCCTCGTGCCCAGATAAAGGTGACGGTAGCCAACTCAGAAGAAATAATGCAAAAACTTTTAGATAAAACAATTGATTTAGGAATTGTAGAAGGTCCCACGGAAAAAGAAGAAAATTTTATCAGCAGCGTCCTGGCCTACGATGAACTTCTGCTGGTCACTCCCAACAATGATGATTGGAAAGATAAAAACACGGTAACCCTTGAAGAATTGAAAGAATTTCCCTTTATCGCCCGGGAGGAAGGTTCAGGTACCAGGCGTACTATTGAAAAGGCACTACAAAAGAAGGGGTTAAGCTTTGATGATCTGAACATAGTTATGGAACTCAACAGTTTCGATGCTATTAAAGCTTCGGTCGAAGCAGGTAGAGGAGTTACCGTGCTTCCTCGACTGGCCATAAAAAAGGAGATTTATACCGGAGTTTTAAAAGCACTTAAAGTTGAAGGTATTTCTTTCCGGCACCGGTTTACAGCCGTGTATCTGCCTGGTCGGCAACAAACTCTCCTGCAAAAGAAATTTCTTGACTTCCTCAAGTCCAAAGAAAGAGGATTTTGTTAAGAACTACACTCCTTTGGTAATAATAACGTGCCATATTCCAAAGGCTACTTCCTTAACCTCAATGGTACAGCGGTAATTTCTCATCCTTTCCACAATAAACCGGGGAGCGCAGCTATGATCAGTTTCTATTATCAAGGTATCCTTTTCCCGCATTTGTTTAAACTTGGCTTCCGCCTTGATTATAGGCAACGGACACATCTCACCTAGAACGCTTAGTTTAACAGTAGCCATTCCTGCTTCATCCTTGCTCTACTAAAATTTCATGCCGTTCTCCGCTATGATTCGTCATTCTTATCAGATTGTCCTTCCTAGAATTAAAAATCATACTAACGCCCTTTCAATCTCCTTCAAAACTCTCGAATCTGTTTCCATTTTTTTAGCTCTTACCAGAGCCTCTCCAGCCGAACTTCCTCCTATTCTGCCCAGGGCCCAGGCAGCATGCCCTCTTACCGTGGGACTGGGATGTTCCAACAAAGCCTTTTTTAAACCAGGCACTGCATCTTCATCGCCCAGATTACCTAAAGCCACCGCCGCGTTTCTGGCCAAAACATTTTTCCCCCTCCATGCCAGCACGGAAAAACCGAACATCTGATAGAATTCCTGCCGGTTAAGACTGAGGACCTTAACCAGCTCTGCCGTAAACCGCTCTGGCCTGGCAATTGACGCTTGACTCACAGGCTCCGGGGAATGATTATAAGGGCATACCAACTGGCAGGTATCGCATCCGTAAAGGCGAGTACCTAATAAAGAACGGAACTCCTCAGGTATGAAGCCTGACTTCTGACTGATATAAGATAAACAGCGGGAAGAGTCAAGGGTATAGGGAGCCCGCAGGGCACCCGCGGGACAGGCTTCGAGGCACC
This sequence comes from Calderihabitans maritimus, assembly GCF_002207765.1. NCBI lineage: Bacteria > Bacillati > Bacillota > Clostridia > Neomoorellales > Calderihabitantaceae > Calderihabitans > Calderihabitans maritimus. The sequence goes on along the minus strand of NZ_BDGJ01000010.1, from coordinate 32,223 downwards.
GCGAACAGTTGCCGCACCCGCGGTGGTCAAGAGGGTAATCCCGATCCAATTCTACATCCACCAAAATCTCTCCCAGAAAAACCCACGACCCCTCATCAGGAGTTATAAGGGAACAATTTTTCCCGTACCAGCCGAGACCGGAACGCCTGGCTACCGCCCGTTCCACCAAAGGGGTGGCATCTACACAAATGAGGGATTGTACTTTCCGGCCTACCCGGATTTCCAAGAAATCAACCAACTGTTCTAACTGCCGACGCAGTGCCCGGTGGTAGTCCTCGCCCCAAGCATGATATGAAATACCCGGTTTTAATTCCTGGGGAACCCGACTTCCCACGGCTTTCCCACCGTAGGATACACTCACCGCAATTATGGAACGAACCTCCGGCAGCAGTCGTCGCGGTTCGATACGCAACTGAAGGTCCCGTTCCTCAAAAGGAGTACCATAACCGGCTTCCTTTCTTTTTTGAAGTAACGGCAGCAATTCCTCGAAAGGCTCGGGCCCGCAAATCCTGACCCGGTTTATCCCCAAACCCTCGGCATAGTTCTTGATCTCCTGGCTAAGACTCATCCTGCTTCATCCCCTAGAGTTTTCGGGCCATTTCGATCAGGTCCTTACCTATAAATTCTTCCATTTGCCGGTAAACCGGCTGGAGCGCTTCCTTCCATGCTTTTTTCTGCTCCTCAGTTAAATAATGCACCTGAATTTTACCCGATTTTTTAATCAGTTCCAGGTCCTTTTCATTTTCCTGGGCTGCTATTTCTCTCTCCCACTGGGTAACTTCACGCAAAGTATCTTCCAAGACTTTCCTGATATCTTCCGGAAGGCTCTCCCAAAACTGGCGGTTAGTCAGTACCACGTATCCCAAATATCCGTGATTACTGATCGTTAAATGAGACTGAACTTCGTAAAATTTCTTTGTTAACATGTTAGAAGGAGGGTTTTCCGCTCCATCTACCATGCCACTCTCCAGTGCTGAATAAACTTCATTAAATGGCATGGCTACCGTCTTGGCTCCTAGTTGAGCAAATTGGGCCTCCAAAACCTTGCTGGGCATAATGCGGAAGGTTAGACTCGCAAAGTCCTGCGGCCAAAGCAAGGGTCTGTTGGCACTAACCTGTTTAAATCCGTTGTCCCACATAGCTAAAGCCATCATGTTACGCTTCAGAAGCAAATCCGACAATCGCCTGCCAATTTCTCCATCCATGGCCCGGTGAACTTCCTCGTAACTTTCAAAAAGGAAAGGAAGGTCAAACAGTGCCCATTCAGGGAACCATTCCGTCAGCTTGGCCGTAGCTGGTGCAATTAGCTGAACATTCCCTTCCAGAAGAGCCTTAAACTCCTCCCCATCTTTGTACAGGCGAGAATTGGGATAAACCTGCACTTCTACTCTGCCATTGGTACGCTCATTTACCAATAGGGCAAAGCGTTTGGCAGCCCGGCCTTTGGGAGTAGATTCCGCAACCACATGGGAAAAGCGTATAACAATTCTTTCTTCTTTGCTTACCTGTTCCATGTCCCGGGCCCGCGAAGAACATCCGCCCAGGCTTAACACTACAAGTACACATACCAGCCAGAAAATACCTATCCTAATTTTTTTCTCGGATTCCATGTTAATCACCTGGTCCTTCCTCAGCTAAATCTTATCTTTAAAGTTATCATTTAATGTAGTAGCGGTTAACCGGTCTGCCTACCGAACCATATTGCATCTCCAGCTCTACTTTGCCTATTTTCTCTAAATATTCCAGGTATCTGCGGGCCGTTACGCGCGACAGACCAATACCTTCCGCCACTTCCTCAGCAGAAAGGCTCTCCTTCCTTTTGAGCAGGTAGAGCAAAACTTGCTTCATAGTTACCTCCGAAAGCCCCTTGGGCAAAGTTTCCCTAGAAGTAGCAGGGGTGATTGTTCTTATCCGGTCGATCTCTTCCTGATCAAGGGATTCCTTTTGATTCATTTTTTGGTAGAGTTCTTTATAAGATTCCAAAGCTGTTTTTATTCTTTCAAACTTAAACGGTTTGATAATATAGTCTACCGCACCATAACGAAAGACTTTCTGAATAGTTTCCACATCCCGCGCCGCCGTAACCAAGATGACATCGGTAGGAATGTTCCGCTTCCTTAATTCCAGGAGCGTTTCTACTCCGTCCATGTCCGGCAGGTAGATATCCAAAATAACCAGTTCCGGCCGCAGTTCCTCAATCACCTGAAGGGCTTCGGTTCCCGTTTTAGCCGTACCAACTATTTCAAATCCGCCGATCTGTTCAATGTACTCCCAATTAACCTGCATTACCATAGGATCGTCCTCGACAATAACCAAACGAATCATAACTTTCACCCCTTCGATTTCTGGTCGACGGGTAATACTACCGTAATTCGAGTTCCTTTTCCCTCCTCCGTTTCCACGGAGATCTTTCCGCCAACATTATCTACATATCTCTTAACCAAGGCCAGTCCTACCCCACGGTTCTTACCCTTTTTGGTAGAAAAACCGGGCTCGAAAATTCTGCCCACCAGTTCTCTCGGGATTCCTCTTCCCGTATCTTCCACTACAATTTTTAGACTTTTTTCCTTCTCTTCCAACCGGCAGAAGACCTTTCTTCGCTCAAATTCCAACCCCTCTACTGCCTCCATACTGTTTTCCAGCAAATTCCCCAGAATGATCACCAGAGCACTACTGTCAATTCCTCGCGGCAAGTAAGTTAAACGGCTGCTTTTGTCAATCACCAGATCTATCTTTAACTCTTTGGCCCTACTATATTTACCCAGCAAAAGCCCTGCCACACTGTAGTCCTTAATTCGGCGGCTGAGGAATTGAGTCAATTCCTGCTGTTCTTCGGTCTCGGCAAAAATGTAATCGAGAGCCTTATCATATTTCTTCAGTTGGATCAAACCGGCAATAGTGTGCAGTTTATTCATATATTCATGGTTCTGCACCCGCAGGGCCTCTATAAACTTCTTCACTCCGGTCAGCTCTTCCGCCAGCTTGCTTACCTCTGTCTTATCCTTAAAAGTAGCTACTGCTCCAACAATTTCTCCTTTAACTTTGATGGGTATCCGGTTAACCAAAATAACCGTATTATTTATCAATCTTTCCTGATTGTACTGAGCCTCTCCCGTTCTGGCGGTTGCCGGCAGATTGCTGTCGGGAATAACCTCCCAGATAGATTTGCCGACAACTTCTCCTTCCACTCCGATTATTCTCCTGGCTTCATCGTTAATAATAGTTATCCTATCTTCTTTGTCAATAGCAATGATTCCTTCCCCGATCGACTGGAAGACAGCAATCCTTTCTTCCAAAAGTCTAGCTATCTCTTCCGGTTCCATGTTGAACATACTCTTTTTAATGTTATTGACCAGCACCATCGAACCTAAAATTCCTACGGCCAGCCCAGCCAACAGAGAGAGGTACAAACGCATTCTGATACCGTGCAAAATTTTTGAAACGGTAGGAGTAAGTACGCCCACCACTACCACCCCTACTTGTTTCGTACCCTCGTTGGTTTTGATGGGCACAAAAGCCCGCACTGAAGGTCCCAGCACCCCTTCTGCCCGGGAAATATACTCATGATCAGCAAAAGCCGGGCCTTCATCCCCACCAGAAAATTTTGTTCCAATCATTTTTTGCAAAGGATGAGAATAACGAATTTTGTTCATGTCCAGAACCACAATGTATTCGACATTAGTAGCCAGACGGATTTTCTCCGCAATAGGTTGAATAACCTCTTCCCCTCCCGGCTTACCCACATAACGCTGGATTTCTTCCATTTGCGCCACCGTCCGGGCAATAGCCAGGGCTCTGGAACCCAGTTCCTTTTCCAATACCGAGGTAAAGTTCTCTACCAGAACAATTCCACCTATAATTATGGAAATTACCACCAATCCGAAGGAGAGCAATGTTATTTTAGTCTGCATTTTCAGACCCTTCACCTGTATGACTCCTTTCACCGGCCTCGACCAAAGGTTTCGACATTTAGGGCCAGGTTCCTTTCCCCGGCAAAAGTCCAATTTATGGCATAAATTCCCTCCCATGAACGGAATGAACAATAATATCAATATGTTCAAATTATTGTTCCCTTACCTCGAACATTCTAAAATGTAACCGATCCTGAATTTTCTGAAATACTTGAATTATTAAACTAAGGGAGGTGGTTACAGAGTAGGGAGCAATTTCTTTTATGACAAATTCGTATTGAAGGAGGGAAATTGATGAGTAGCGTGAGTAATGCTATAAGAAGCTTCTGGCAATATATGTGGACACTTCATGTTCAAACCAAACGCCTGCTCAAATTAGACTTTACTGCCGCTATTGAACAAAATAATAAACTGAGCGAAAAGGAAAAGAAGCTCGCCAAAGAAGTATTGGGTAAAGCCGGAGGGGATGAGGGTCCTAACGGTTACGGTACACGTCAAAAAATCGGCCTTATTCTCGGTCCTGTGCTTTTTGTCCTTTTATTGATTCTTCCCTTGCCCGATGCTATTAACCCCGAAACTAAGGAAGTTTTTCCGTTGACACCCGAAGCCAGGGGAGCCCTAGCCAGTGCAGCCTGGATTGCGACATGGTGGATCACGGAAGCGATACCGATTCCGGCTACCTCGTTATTGCCTATTGTTCTGTTCCCGTTAACCAAAGCCATGTCTTATAAAGAGGTAACACCTCCCTATGCCCATTACAATATTTATCTATTTATGGGTGGTTTCTTCATCGCCGTGGCCATGGAGCGCTGGAACCTGCACCGGCGTATTGCTCTAAATATTATTCGACTGATCGGTACCGGACCTAATCGGATTGTACTAGGTTTCATGGTAGCAACTGCCTTCCTGTCCATGTGGATTTCCAACACCGCAACGACGATGATGATGACACCTATCGGTCTGGCCGTTATCCTACAGGTAGCTTCTCTTATCAAAGGTGAGCATGCCTCTAAAGCCACGGCGGAAGCGGCTGCTACCAGAGATGTGGATCTTTCACCGGGCAAGTTCAATTTCGGAACAGCCCTTATGCTGGGTATCGCTTATGCCGCGTCCATCGGCGGTGTAGCCACCATCATTGGGACTCCGCCTAATAATATACTGGTTGCGGCAGTGGAAAAGATGTTCGGGCAGGAAATCAGCTTTGCCCGCTGGATGATGTACGGTGTACCTATTGCCGTTATAAGCTTAATATTGACCTGGATCTACCTAGTTAAAGTCGCTTTCCCCATCAAACTTAGAGAGTTACCCGGTGGGATGAAAGTTATCTCGGAAGAAATCAAGAAATTAGGTCCGATGAGTAAACAGGAAACCCAGGTCTTGATTGTATTCACCCTGGTAGCTCTGGCCTGGATTACTCGCAAGTGGTTATTGACACCTATTTTCCCGAAGTTGGGTGATCCTACTATAGCCATTCTCGGGGCTTTAGTTCTCTTCTTAATTCCTGTAGATTTAAAACGTGGCAAATTCTTGCTGGATTGGGAGACAGCCGTTAAGATTCCCTGGGGCATCCTCCTACTATTTGGTGGCGGTATAGCTTTGGCCGATGGCTTCAAGAAAACTGGGTTGGCCAATTACATCGCCTACCAACTGGCAGGACTGGAAGGCGCATCCATGCTGGTAATCGCGGCAGCGGTAGTCACCCTCACCATTTTCCTGACCGAAGTTACCTCCAATACCGCCACTGCCAGTATGATGATGCCCATTATGGCAGCTATGGCAGTCGCTATGGGAATACATCCCTACGCCTTAATGATTACCGCAGCCATAGCAGCATCTTTCGCTTTCATGTTACCGGTAGCGACACCACCCAACGCCATCGTCTTCGGTACGGGATACGTTACCATTCCGCAAATGGCCAAAGCCGGTTTTTGGTTAAACATAATGGGAATAATTTTAATCACCGGCCTGACCCTGTTCTATCTGCCAGTGGTGTGGGGTATTGATTTCAGCACCCTTCCCAGTTGGGCCATCTTGAAGTGAAAGAAGAGCAGGCCAGACAGCGGCCTGCTCTTCTTCTAAGTTTACATCTTGTAATTTAGCTAAATTAAGCTACACTTTCTATATCTTAATAAAGTAAATTCCATTAAATCTTCTCGCCTCACGCGCGAACCTACGCGAACCATCAACATATTGGCCGGGTGAGAAATTATCTCCGGATCATCAGTGCCTTCCGGTTTCATGCCCACTCGACCAAATAGCTTTTGCAATAGATCGCGGTACTGCCATACCGACAGACCACTACCCCTTAAATCCCAGTGCCAGTAATATTCCGTAGCAATAACGATATAGTCTTCCAATTCCGGATTAGCAAATGCTACCTCCAGCAGTCCCTTGCTTATACCCTGGTTACGCCAGCGGGGACTGACTTCGATAGCCCCTAACTCCAGTATGCAATCCAGGTTACCCTGTCCCCAGCGCTCAAACTGCTCCGGCGGGTGAAAAGTTACGTAACCTATAATTTTATTACCCCGGCGGGCAATTACAACCCTTCCTTTTTCCAGTCCGGCGATCTCCACTAAAGCTTCCTTCTGTCTCTCCGCAGGCCGGAAATTATTTAGATCAGCTTCCATTTCGTACTTCATAATTTCTTCTGGACCCGTATAAGTGACAACTACAGCTTTTCTGCCTACCTTGTTAATAACTTTGGGAGCGACCGGAGGAATTTTTAGAGCTGAACTGACCGGAGCCATACCCGCTCCCCTCCTACGTTCATTTTCCTCTACTTTTATTATAAGGAGACAAAACAGTTTGTGCAATCTTTCACAAAAATGTTTTAATGTTAAAATGTTTGTGAAAATTATGCTAATTGGACATCCTTCTTTCTTTTGCATATAATTTGAGTATAAATTATACCGTAGTTTATCTCCCAATTATTCGGGCCGCGGTTTTCCCTTTTCTCCCTTTTCATGTTTTTTCCGTTCCTCCGGAGTATTAGGAACCCAATTTTTGGGCGCTTCCGGCGGTTCGGAATGAGCATCAAGATTGATCATAGTCCCGGAACCAGTCAGTTCCGGTACCAAAGCCAGGTCTTTATAATGTTTACGGGGTTCTTCTTTTTTGTTAGTTTTTCTGGCATCAACCACTGATTATCCTCCTTTTCAGTACCCTTCGTCCGATGCATCTACCGGTGAGCAGGTTTCTGCCGTACACTGAAAACCACAGATAGGGCATCTGGCCGGGGAATTACCGTAAATGGGGAAGGTATTTCCGCACCGCGCACACTTGAAACTGTCCTCGGCATTATCGATGAACTCGGTCATTTCATTTACCTCCTGCAAACTTTTTTGTTTAGTATAACTCGTACCAATAAAAATATGTAAAAACCTGAGAGAAGGTGATGTCTTTGTCGGTTACACCTCTCGGTCAAATTATTTCGGAGCGGATAAGGAAAAAAGGTAAAATTTCATTTGCCCAGTTCATGGAAATGGCTCTTTACTATCCGGAGCTTGGCTATTACAACTCCGCCAAATTGACCATCGGCCGCCAAGGAGATTTTTACACCAGTCCCCATGTTCATTCTATTTTCGGCCAAATGCTGGCCGAACAGTTACTAGAAATGGCCCACCTTTTGCCGGCAGACCCTTTCGTAGTAGTTGAATTTGGTGCCGGAAAAGGTTTTTTAGCTTACGATATTTTGAAGTATTTATCCGAAAATGCCCCGGAACTTGCCAGCTACATGAAATATTTTATTATAGAAACCAGCCAGCATCTGGCTGCAGAGCAAAGAAAACTGTTGAATCAGTTATCTCTCCTTCCAAACTCAGTTCAATGGGTAGAAAATTTGGATCAGATACACGGAGGTCAAGGTTTTTGCGGTTGTATTTTTTCCAACGAACTGGTGGACGCTTTTCCCGTTCACCGGGTAAGACAGGTAGGAGGACGCCTGAAAGAAATTTATGTTACTGTCGATGAGCAAGGCAGATTCTTGGAAATTCTTGGCCCTCCTTTTACTCCTAAGCTGGAGCAATATCTCCAGGAACTAGAGATAAAACTGGAAGAAGGCCAAATAGCAGAGATAAACCTGGTGATGTTGGATTGGCTGGAACAAATAGCAGGAAAACTCCTCCAGGGATTTCTAATTACGATCGACTATGGTTTCCCCGCTCGAGAGCTCTACGGACCTCAAAGAACTACCGGAACTTTAATGTGCTATCACCGTCATCAAGCCCACCAGAATCCCTATACCTTGATTGGAGAACAGGATATTACTGCTCATGTAGATTTTTCCGCCCTGGTGAAATATGGGGAAAAGGTTGGGCTGGAGTTTACCGGCTTTACCACCCAGTCCCGCTTTCTTATCAATCTGGGGATCCTGGAAAAACTTGAAGAAATCCGCCAAACTTTGGACAATTTTCAGGAAGCCTATAAAATGGGTCTGGCCGTGAAAAAATTAATAATGCCCGAGGGTTTAGGAAATGTTTTTAAAGTGCTAATTCAACATAAGGGGATATCAAAACCTAAGCTGAAAGGACTTAAAAGAGGAACATTTTCTCCCTTTTAATTCCAGCAGGGTTTAAACCCTGTTTTTTTATGTCAATACATAAGTACTAAACCATTAATAAACAATAATTAATGGAGTCAAATGACAGGAGGGAACGGCCATTAAGACTTATATTTCCAAAATCCTTTTTTGGGGAGGAATGGCTTTAACACTAGCCGGAATAATCTACGGATCACTATATGCCATTTTGGTTCTTTCTGATATCAGGGATACCCGCCTGCAAAATATGAAAATGGTGGTGGAGATGGCTACCCGGGAAGAACTCCGGCAGGCGGAAAAATGGTTGGTAAAAGCAGAAAGGACCCAGGAAACGATGGATCAGCACCGGAGTGTCCACAGTCATCTTACGCTCTTAGGATTGCTGGGTATGATCTTGTCCTTATTTACCGACAATATAACGTTTAACTTTAATTTCATGAAGGCAGTAGCCTATCTTTACGTATTGGGTAGTTTTATCATGCCTTTGGGAATTTTCCTGGAAACCACCGGGTACCAGGTTATCGGATTTTATACGGCAGTATTGGGCAGCATCTGGGTTCTGCTCACGACTGCTGTTATAGCCGCCGGCACTGCCCTGAGCTCTTTAAACAAGCCAAAAACTTAACCAAGGTGATGTTATGCTTACCCGGAGAAAATTCCTTAAGCTGTGCATGCAAAGCGGTTTGGCTTTTAGCTTAGCCCAATTTTTACTCAACGACCTGGCAGAGGCCTTATCCGCAGGTAAAATACAAAAATTGCCTGTAGTTTGGATAGAGGCAGGCACCTGTACCGGCAATTCTATTTCCCTGGATAACTCTATAGACCCCGGGCTCAAAAAAATTTTGCTGGACATTGTTGATCTCCGGTACCACTGGCTCTTCCTCACCGCGCAGGGAAAACAGGCAGTTGATGCTCTGGAAGAAGCGGTTCAAAAATATCGCGGTGAATTTATTCTCATAGTGGAGGGTGCCGTAGTTACCCGTGACCACGGTAAGTACAATTATGTGCTTCCGGGAAAAGAGAATGACTTTCGCACGGGAATGGAGGTCATTCGCTGGGTAGGTCAGGAGGCTAAGTACGTAATGCCCGTTGGGACCTGCGCCACTCACGGCGGACCGGCTGCAGCTTACCCCAATCCTTCCGGTTCGATAGGCGTGGGAGAATTCTTGCAACGCCCGGTAATCAACGTTCCGGGATGTCCTGCCCACCCCGACTGGATAGTTGGGACACTGGTACACCTCCTTTACTACGGCCTGCCGGAACTAGATGCCGTAGGACGCCCCGTGATGTTTTACGGTAAGACTATTCACGACCTATGTACGCGGCGCCAGTATTTTGAAAACGGTATTTTCGCCGAACAACCAGGCCAGGCGGGCTGTATGTACCGGCTCGGCTGCAAGGGCCCGGTAACGTACGCCGACTGTCCCAAACGCCAGTGGAACAACCATGTCAACTGGCCGGTAGGAGCCAACAGTCCCTGTATTGGCTGTGCCAGTCCCGATTTTCCCGACGGCATGAGCCCTTTTTTCCAACATCTGCCTGACATCCGTCTCCCCGGGGTGGTAACTTCCCCTTCGCGCATCGCCAAAGCCCTCGGGGGATTAACCGCCGTCGGAATTACTACCCACCTCACCGCTTCGATCATAAGCGGGCGGATCGGTAAAAATATGACTGACGGCACCAAGGAAAAAACTAGTCTCCCGGCCCGGATGCCCGAAGACCAAATAATGGAAAAGCTCAATCGGATTTTGGACAGTCAAGAAGCGTTCCGCAAGGAATTGCAACCACAAAAAACTCCTCAGGCCCTGCAAGACGATGAAAACCAGGCTTCAGACAAGAAATAGAAAGGAGCAGTTACCATGGCCAGGAAGAGGCTCTTTCCGGTGACCCGCGTCCACGAACCTCTCTCTGTAGAAATCGAAATTTCCGGGGGAAAAGTAGTAGATGCCTACTGCGCCGGTGTCTTATATCGCGGCTTCGAACAAATGATGCGGGGACGGGACCCCAGGGATGCATTTTTTTTTACGCAGCGTATATGCGGCATATGCTCTTCCGCTCATGCGATAGCCGCAGCCTATGCCCTGCAGGATGCTTTCAATTTGCAAACTCCTCCTAATGGAACCCTACTACAAAATCTCATTCACGGAGCCGATGTTTTACAAAACCACCTTCGCCACTTCTACGTATTAATTTTACCCGACTATGTAAAAGGACCGGATGTCCCTCCGTTTGTACCTCGAACCGGCAACGACTTTCGCCTACCGTCAAAAGTCAACGACCAGCTGATGCAGCATTACTGGCAAGGGGTAGAACTCAGCGCCAAAGCCCACCAAATGCTCGCCATTTTTGGAGGCAAAGCCCCTCACCAGCAGGCAATATATCCTACTGGAGTAAGCGTACCTCCCACTTCGGATCGCGTAAGCCGCTTTAAAGCGCTTTTAGATGACTTGGTGGAATTTATCCAGGAAAAGATGATTTTCGATGTGGAGACTATTGCCCATTATTACCCGGAATACTTTCAAATAGGCAGAGGATACGGGAATTTCCTGAGTTACGGGTATTTCCCCAAACCTAACAGTCAAGAAAGACATTTCCCAGCGGGAATTATACTGGACGGACAACCGTCGGTTAAAAAACTCGACCCTTCGTACATAACCGAAGCTATTACTTATTCCTGGTATGAGGCAGACAAAGAGGTAGAACATCCCGGTAAGGGAAAAACTTATCCTTCCATGGATAAACCCGGTGCCTATTCCTGGGTCAAGGCACCCCGCTACCAGGGAATAGCTATGGAAACGGGTCCCCTCGCCCGCGGCTGGATTTCCGGCGACTACCGCCAAGGTATCTCCGTCATGGACCGCATCAAAGCCCGGGTACTGGAGGCGGCCAAGGTCGGAAATTTGATGCAGGAATGGCTCATGCAGTTGACACCTGCGGAGCTGAGCCTCCTTCCTTACGAAGTTAAGGAGAGCGGTGTAGGAGCAGGGTTTACAGATGCTATGCGAGGAGCTTTGGCCCACTGGATAGAGATAAAAGGGGGAAGGATTAGCCGTTATCAAATAGTGACACCAACCGCCTGGAATTTTTCCCCTCGAGATGACCAGGGAAGACGAGGTCCGGTAGAGGAAGCCCTAGTAGGAACTCCTGTAGAGAATCCCGACCATCTCATCGAGGTAGGCCGAGTTATCCGTTCTTTCGACCCCTGCTTTACCTGTGCAGTCCACCTTATCCAGGCTAAGGGTTCCATGATGCAATATAGAATTTAGGGGGAACATATATGATCCAATTAACCAAGCTCCGCCAGCCTTTACCCAACAGAATTTTTCACTGGGTACAATTTTTTGCCGTGATTATTTTAACCTTCACCGGTTTTTACCTGGCCGCTCCCTATGAAAACTTAGTGGTGCCAATGAGAACCGTGCGCAAACTTCACTTTCTTTTTGGTTTCATCTTTATTTTCAATTTTATTCTATATGTTTACTACTATGTGGCCACCAAAACTTACAAGGATGTCTTATTCTTACCCAGTGATGTAAAAAACCTGCCCAGCCTGTTCAAGTATATATTTTTCCTGACCAGCACTCATCCACCCTACGGCAAGTACAACCCGGGGCAAAAACTGCTTTTTACCCTGTGGTTTCTTACCAACCTGGCAACCATTATCAGCGGTTTGATTTTGTATGCTCCAGACTTTTTTGTACAAATTCATCCAATCTTTCGCATGCTCAACACCTATCGCGTAATTATTTACTTGGGCTCCGTCGTTTTCGCTGTAACTGTACCGCTCCACCTTTACCTGGTACTTACCGAAGATATGGCCAAACTTCAAGCGATCTTCACCGGAAAAATCAAAGTTAAATAAATAATCTTTTTCAAGCAGCCTCGAGCTGCTTTTTTCTTTCTCACTCCAGGAAACTACCCGGTTGAATGCAAGCATTATCTTTGTTTGGAGCAACGAGTTTTAGAATCAAAATATAAGATATCATTTATCGCTTTTTTTGCTTTTCCCACAAAAGCCTCCTTTTCTTCGTCCGAAAATTTCTCCCCGATTTCCAACGCATGCAAAACAGTCTCAAACCATTCTACCAGCAGTCGGTTTAACCTGGCATATCTTTCCCGGGCATTCCTAGGTTCCTCCTCTCTCCCACTCCAGATGCTTCCCATACGTCGGAAAAGAAAATTGGTAATTTGCCTCATGATATCGGCTAAAACAGCTACCTGCGGGTCGGCAAAAGCAGCCATACCTTCATAAGTTGACGCGGGCAATGTTTTTAAACGTCCTTCCTTCTGAAGTCTTTGGTAAGCCGGCGTTCCTTTCAAAATTATCTGGTGGTGGTAAAGCACGTTAGCCGTTACAGGAAGATTTTTTAAAAGGTCGTTTCGGCGGAGAAACTCAAAGTTAGCCCGTATATCTTTTAAAGAGGAATCCGGTTCAAACATGATAAATCCGATATTCGGTTCGATGCCGTGTCGGCGCAGAATCCTGAGCGCCCTTTCATTTTGGGCCACAGTGGTCATTTTATTCATCCGTTTCAGGGAATGGTCTCTTCCGCTTTCGAGGCCAATCAGGAGGTAGCGGAGACCTGCCTCCACCAACGCTCCGATAGTCTCATCGTGGATATCATTGACACGGGCCTCGATGCCAAATTGCACGTTACGTTGTTTTAACAGCGAAGCCAGGTGAAGGGCTCTTTTTTGTCCCTTTTGGCCGGGACCGAAAAAGTTGGGATCGGTGAAGTAGAATTCCTTTCTTCCTCGTTCAGAAATAATCTTATCTATCTCCGCTACTATATTTTCGGGACTTCTTCCACGCCACCGAGATCTCTGACCGTAAAAGGGATTGATGTAGCAAAAAGTACAGCGTCCGTAACATCCTCGACTTCCCTGAATGTTTACTTCAGGAAGGCCGAACATGGCCTCGGTTCGCACCGGAAAAGGGAGCAGATCGAGATCCTCTACCGGTTTCCGACGGGTATAACGGATCCGGCCATACTTGTCTCTCTGGGCAAGCCCCGCAATATCTATTGAATTACACCGCCCTGACAGTACCTCCGCTAGTTCGGCAAAGGTTAACTCCGGCTCTCCAAGGATAACTGAATCAATCACCGGACAGGCTTGTAGTATCTCTTCAAAGGCAAAGGTAGGATAGAATCCGTAAACGGTTATATAGGGGAGAAACTCTTCCCGCTTTAACTGTTCTAGAAAAGTAAAGAGTTCATAATCAATCTTCCAGTGGTAAACTAAGTGGACTCCCATAAGGTCCGGCTCCACAGCCCTAATTCTTTGCCTGATTTCTTCGTAGGAAAGCCCCTCCAGATATCCCTCCACAATCTCCACTTCATGCCCCCTGCTTTCTAACATTCCGGCTACATAACCGGTAAGAAGACTTGAGGACAGGGGGGTATTAGCAACATCGTTACATCGTTCCGGGCAAGGATCCCGGGGATGCTCCAGCAAAAGAATTTTCATTTTCCTTTCACCTCCTGCCACATAAACACATTCCTGCAAAAATGAAGGGTTTCCAAACGGTACCTAAACGTATCAAAAGGCTTTGGATTGTAATAGACAGGGTAAAGAAGATCAGTTTCAGGACCTATGACCCCTTGCCGTCTGGCCATCTTTTCCATAGGCGTTCCCGGTAAAATGCGAATATTATTCAGAACTACAGTTCCTAAATTTTTTTTCTTACTATGTAAATCATAGATCTGTTCGAGAAGACGCATCCCTTTTTCACAGGTCTTTTCCGTCTCCCCAGGCACATTCACCATAAAATGATATACGCTTATTACGTCACTTCGAGCCGCAAGGCCTGCTGCTTTTAAAATATCCGCCTCCGTAAGATTTTTTTCTAAAACATCAAGAGCCTCCTGGCAAAGCCCGTCGGCCGAGAAGAAGAAACATTCACATCCTGCCCTCTCAAATAGGGCTAGGTTATTTTCATCGAGATGATCCTCTCGCAAAAAGCCGCTCCACCGGACCCTTAATCCCCTCCGGAGCAATTCCTGACAGATTGCCTCTAGATGTCCAGGAGGAATATTGAGGACGGGGTCGGTAAAGTGAAATCTTTCAATCCCGTACTCTTTATGCAGGACCTCCATCTCATCCACCACCTCTCCCGGGAGGCGGCAGCGCAACTTCTTTCCCTGCAGTTTCGGGTAGACACAATAAGCGCATGCGAAAGGACAACCCCGTTTGGTCTCAATCCCGATAGAGGGAATGTAATTGTTAATGTCCCGGTAAAGGGATGGATTCAGAAACCGCCTGGCAGGGGGAACGTATCGGTTCATATCGTAGTCGGTAGCAGGCGGTATGACTCGCACTTTATTTCCTTCCCGGAAGCAAAGCCCTTTAAGTAAAGGTGGATTTTCTAAAGAGGAAAGCAGAGCCGGGAAAGAGATTTCTGCCTCACCCACAATTCCATAATGAATCTCCGGAAGCTCTCGCATCAACCTTTCGGGGAAAAGAGAAAATCCGGTGCCTCCTACAATAATCCATACTCGAGGCAAAAGGGCGGCAATCAGGCGAACGGCAGCAACGAAAGGCGGTATCAGCGAACTGGTCTTATTGGCCAGGGGGTCGATATTTCGAAGGGACAAACCAACTACATCCGGGCGGAAACTCAAAATTCTCTCCTTTAGTGCCCCGAAAGGATCCTTTTCCACGTTCATATCCAGAAGACTAACCTCATAGCCTTTATCCTGAATATGGGTGGCCAGAGAAACAATACCGATCGGATATACCTTTTCCGAAGAAGGTCCTTCTACCGAAGGAGTTTGTACCAACAACACCCGCATGCTAATCACTCCAATAGCAATAAAGCAAAGTATTTGATAAAATCATCCCGGTCTTTAAGTGTCCTCAGCGAAAGTCCCGCCCGTTTGATCGTTTCAAACACATCAATACCCGCTCCTTCCATTGAAGGCCTGGCCTCTCGGGTCCTGCGGCATTTCCCCTCCGGAGGGCAGGAAACACAAAGGGAGCAGGGGCCGGCCCAGTAGGCAAAAGCTTTATAATACCCCGCCTGAAAGGCCTCTTTTTCCGCCTGTAAGACCCGGTATTGAAAGTTCCTGGTAGGCGGCTCTCCCTCCAGGAGCAAGGCCTGAGTGTAGTCCTTCAACAGTTTTCTCGTCTTTTGTGGGGAAGGGCTGTTAGGAGGACAATGAGGTTTTCCGTATTGCTCGCACCCAAACCGACAGCGCACATCCGCCCAATCAGGAACATGAATAGTCTCTACGGGAACGGGACATACCTTTCGAAAACCCAGGGCTTTAATTCTGGCTACTAAACGAGATTTCGCATCCAGGCAGAGATTTTCTAAATTTCTTTTATCTTTGGCGGCAATCATTAAGGCGGTATCTGTACCCAGGGGAATAAGCTCGGTTACATAAAGGCTCTGACGGTGGAGTTCCTCCCGGACCCATTTTTCCGAAAAGACCTTGCCGTTATAAGTATTAATAAACATATTAAGGTCAAAGAGGGCAGCTTTTTCGGGATAGTGTTCTATAAAGAAATCATGAATCAGTAAAAATCCTTCCGGTTTAAGCGTTTCCGAAGCCCTCTCTAGAACAAACTGAATCTCCTTTTCCGCATAAGCATGTACTATATTGGAAAGTATAACCAAGTTAAACCGCTCTTTACCTACCGGCCAGGCCTCCAGTATGTTAGCCGGGCAATAAGCTACTCTTTCCCCAAATCCCCTTTCCCGCATTAATTCCCTTGTATAATCTAAAACCTCAGGAAGATCCATAAGAACGGCCCTCGTCAAAGGATAACGCTCCAGAAAACCTGCTGTTATGGCACCGGAACCCGCTCCGACGTCCAGAATCTCCCCCTTCACAAAACAACTTTCAAATAAAGGAATAATTTCCTCTACCTTGGTTTTAGCCACGCAGTCCATGGCGCGAATATATTTTCGAATGCGCTCCCTCAGCCGTTCCGGTTCCTCCTGAGCCGGGGCGAAATTCACCCTCCCGCCCATCCGAAGGCATTTCTTCAGGTCTTGCCAGTAAGAATGGAGATACTTCCTCCACAATATGGAATCTCCCAGGTAATCTTCCTTCCCTTTCACAAGATATTTCCGAGAAATTTTGGTATTGAAATATAACGAACCATCACGAATAACCAACCCTAAAGCACAAAGGGCATGTAAAAAACGCTCCACTCCCCGGCGGCTCAAGTTTAACGCTTCAGCAATCTCATCAATATTCTTGCCTCCAGAATCAAGGAGGGTGAAAATCCCCGTTTCCACCGCTGTAAACAGCACCTCTGAGAACCAGTAGCCCGTGGCTAGGTCCTCTAGGTACTGGGGTCCAACCTCCTGAGGATCGCGGTTTAAGTAGGGCGGGATTTTCATGCATCAGACCCTCCGGAGATATTCCTCGATACCCCGGCATCTTCAAAGGTAAGCACCTGGTTTATCACCTGGGCGGCAGCTTCTACGATGTTCATAGCCAGAACAGCTCCGGTTCCCTCTCCCAGGCGAAGGTTCAAGTCTAAGAGAGGCTTCAGCCCCAACTCTTCCAGCATGAACCGGTGCCCGTACTCCATAGAACGGTGCCCGGCAATCATATAATCCACCGAGTCGGGAGCCAGGGCTTTGGCCAGAAGGGCCCCTGCCGAGGAGATGAAACCATCTACCACCACCGGTACTTTATAGTAGGCCGCTCCTAGAATAAGCCCCGCAATTCCTCCGATTTCAAATCCACCTACCTTGGCCAGCACATCTACCGGGTCCCTAGGGTCAGGCTTGTTCACTTCCAAAGCCCTCTCAATAACCCGAATTTTGTTTTCCAGAGCTTCGTCACTGATACCCGTTCCCCTACCGGTTACGTCTTTAACGGGAAGCCCGGACAGGGCCGCCAAGACGGCACTACTCGGTGTAGTGTTGCCGATACCCATATCTCCGGTAGCCAACAGGTCAAGCCCCGTCTGAACCAGCTTTTCCACAATTTCAATTCCTGCCGTCAGGGCCTGTTCCGCCTGTTCCCGCGTCATAGCCGGACCTCGAGTCATGTTGCGAGTTCCGTAATCCACCTTGTAGGAAAGAATCTTTCTCTCTTCAACCAGCTCACTTAAGTCGGCGGCAACCCCCATATCTACTACAATCACCTGTGCGCCCGCCACCTCGGCAAGGGCATTGATGGCCGCCCCACCGGCTACAAAATTAAACACCATCTGGGGAGTCACTTCTTGGGGAAAGGCACTCACTCCCTCTTCCACCACTCCATGATCTCCAGCCATGGTGACCACTACTTTTCTTTGGATAGAAGGCTTTAAAGTCTGCTTGATGGCGGCCAACTGTTCCGCAAGATCCAGAAGTTGCCCCAGGCTTCCTTGGGGAATGGCCAGATTGTTCAGATAATCCCTTGCCTTCAACCGCCATTCCTGGCTAACCGGCTCAATACCTTCGATTACAGCTTTAAGTTTCATCCTACCACCTCTTCTCATTTATAAATTGTTTATAACTAGCCGAGGAATTGTAAGATAAGCAATCCCAATACCTCAACACACTCATTCAAAGCACCTAAAATATCTCCCGTAATGCCTCCAATTCTTTTGGACACGTACAATCCAAGGATAGCTGTACCTGAGAGAACAGCCCCTGCTAAAAGGCTGCCTTTCAGACCCAATAAAAACATAATGGTACCCAAGGTAAATAACGACGCCAAAACTATTTCCCGGTTTCCCAAATAATTGGCATAAGAACCAGCACCGGAACCCTTGCCGACATATGGATAGAAAGTGGCAGCATATACTTGAGCCCACCGGCCTAAAACGGGGACTAGGACTAATGCCTCCCCCTTAACCGCCGCAGGGATCTGTCCCCAAAGTACAAACTTGGCCAGCAGTACCAAACACCCGGCCGTCACTCCATGGGCCCCCACCCGACTGTCCTTCATGATTTCCAGGACCTTTTCGCGGGGCTTTCCACTGAAAAGACCGTCCGCGGCATCCATTAAGCCGTCTATATGCATGTTGCCCGTTACCACAATCTGGAACACAATAACCATTAAATCACTTACCGGAGTTGTTAAAAAAGGAGTTAACAAAGTATACAGTACGGCCGAGAAAATTCCTATAAGCAGTCCAATTAGCGGAAAGTAAGCCGCAGCGCGGCCAAGATTTCTAGTTTCTACAGGACTGCGAATGGTTACCGGTACCCGGGTCAAAAACTGTAGCGCCAGCAAGAATTCCAAGATTTTACCGCTCCTTTCAGGCAATACCAAAATACTTGGCTGCCACCTGCGCGGCACACCCAGGCCCGCAAACAGCGCATTGGTGTTCCCCTACTCCATTTTCTTTTATATTTGCTTTTACTTTTTCCGGATCTATTGAAAGTTCAATCTGCCTGTCCCAGTCAAGCGCCACCCGGGCCCGTGCCATCTGCAAGTCTCTTTCCCACGCTTTCCTGTTCCCCCGGGCAAGATCGGCAGCGTGAGCGGCAATCCGGGCAGCAATAACCCCTTCTTTTACATCTTCTTCCGTCGGTAGCCCCAAATGCTCGGCCGGTGTTACATAGCACAAGAAATCGGCACCAACCGCACCGGCGATAGCTCCGCCAATAGCTGAGGTAATGTGGTCGTAACCGGGAGCCACATCAGTGGCCAGGGTCCCCAGAATAAAGTAGGGTGCGCCATGGCATAAACGCTTTTGTAACAACATGGTTGCTTCTACATGGTGCAGGGGAACATGTCCCGGTCCTTCCACCATAACCTGTACTCCGGCGGCCTGGGCTCTGGCCACTAACTCGCCGGCAACGATCATACCCTGAAGCTGAGCTCCGTCCAAGGAATCCGCGGTAGATCCGGGACGGATAGCGTCACCGAGGCTAAGGGTAACATCATATTCCTTCAGGATGGCCAACAATCGATCAAACTGTTCGTAAAGAGGATTTTCCTTTTGGTTATGAAGCATCCAGCCGGTCAGAAAAGCTCCTCCCCGGCTTACGATATCGGTAACCCTGCCCGTTGCCTGCAGGCGTTTCAGGACATCGAAATTTAGGGCGCTATGAATGGCCATAAAGTCCACGCCCTCTGCCGCCTGTTTTTCGACCATTTCAAACATGTCATCAGCAGTCATGGCTACAATACTGCCTCGTTTTTCAATGGCTTCGATTGCCGCCTGGTAGATCGGGACCGTACCTACGGGCACGTTAGCTCTTTCCAGGGTCAATCGTCTCATCCCGTCGATATCTCCACCGGTGCTCAAATCCATCACCGCATCACATCCTGCCGCTTCGGCAATCGCCAGCTTACGTGCCTCCATCTCAATCTGATCCCGGTCGCTGGAAGTGCCGAAAAGGGCATTTACCTTAACCCGCAACCCCTGTCCGATACCGCAAGGTTTAAATTGCTTCCGTTTAACGTTTTTGGGAATAACGATTCTCCCGGCGGCCACTCCCTCCCGGATGTACTCAACATCCACCTGTTCTTGGGCGGCAACCAGTTCCATCTCCGGCGTAATTTCACCTGCCCGTGCGGCCAAAACTTGAGTCATTGATTTTCACCCCTTCTCTTAACAATTATGCTTGGCAGCACCCAGGTACTGGGATACTACCTCCATGGCACAGTATTTTCCACACATTGTACATTCGGACTCAAAATCATCGCTTCTTTCTTTCCTCACCTGCCCGGCCCGTGCCGGGTCAACGGCCAGGGCGATTTGCTTTTTCCAGTCCATATTTTTCCTGGCCCGCGAAATTTCCAAATCCCAATTTTCTGCTCCCGGTAGTCCTCTAGCCAGATCCGCAGCATGGGCGGCAATACGAGCAGCGATCACCCCCTCTCGCACCTGGTTTATATCGGGAAGGCCAAGATGTTCGGCTGGTGTTACGTAGCATAGAAACTCAGCTCCTGCCCAGGCACTTATCGCACCCCCAATGGCAGCGCTTATATGGTCGTAACCAGCAGCTATGTCGGTTACAACGGGACCGAAAACAAAGTACGGAGCCCCCTTACAAAGACTTTTTTGCAAAGTGATCGTTGCCTTCAGCTGGTTGAGAGGTACATGGCCCGGCCCTTTGACCATTATCTGAACACCTGCTTCTCTAGCCCGTCTCACGAGTTCTCCCAAGATCACCAATTCCTCCACCTGGGGGCCGTCCAGAGAATCTGCAAGACACCCCGGCCTCATCCCATCGGCAAGGCTAACCGTAACATCGTACTTGCGGGCAATCTCGAGCACCCTGTCGTAGTGCTCATAAAGCGGGTTTTCTCTCTGATTATGCAACATCCACCCTATGAGATGGGAACCTCCGTAACTTACCAGAGGATCAATTCTACCGTCCTTTCGGGCCCGTTCCACCACGCTCATGGTAGTACCACAGTGAAGGGCCAAAAAATCAACCCCATCGGCAGCTTGGCGCTCAATAACTTCGAAGAGTTCTTCAACTTTCATCTCGGTAGAGGAACCATATTTTACACTTGCTTCGGCCATGGCCTGATATAGTGGGAGAGTTCCTACCGGCGTCGAAGTTGTAGCAAGGGCCTCCCTGCGCATGGCATCAATGTCCCCGCTTACGCTCAACTCCATAATGGCATCGGTTCCCGCTTCAACAGCCGCCTTAATTTTTTTGACTTCAACCCCAATATCAGCTTGATTTCCGTAAAGGCCTACGCTTGCACTTACCTTAGTACGCAACCCGTTACCTATCCCTACCGGAACAACATTAGGGCGCTGAAGATTACGGAGTATAACAATTTTACCCTCGGCAACTCCCTGTCCTATAATTTCCGCACTCACCCCTTCCTGGTCGGCAACCTGTTCCATTTCAGGCGTGACTATCCCCTTCCGGGCACTCATTAATAGCGACATTAACATCCCTCCTTTGGTTTTTAAAAAAAATAGTCCTCAACCCGAAGGTTGAGGACTTTACCATCATCCTCAAGCGGCTGTCGGCAAACAGGCAGGTCTCCTGGCTCACGGGTCATTGTTTTCCTCTCACCTTCCCAGGGTAATACCCCAGTGGTAACCCGAGGAAACTCTCCCGACTACAGTGGCGGGACCGCGCCGTTTATAGAATCATGTAGACATGATTCTACCCGGACTTCCCTATTCTCCCCCTCAGGGGCACCTGCTGCCTCAAACCTTATGATTTTGTTCGGATTTTATATTCTATATATATTTAAAAAATCCTCCCAAAATTGCAGATTTTTTATTTAATTTTTGAAATATTTAGTCAGATATTATTTTGCAGGCGATATACTGGCATTTAACGTTTAAAACGCATAGCATGGATATAGGTAAACTAGGCAGGAGGTGTAACTGTGGTAAATAATCAACGGCCGCCTTGTCCTAGCGGACGATACTGGAAGATTCGGCATGGGGACACTCTGTATAAAATAGCACGGCAGATCAACAGCACGGTTGAAGCCATATTGCGATTGAATCCAGGTCTTGATCCCAGAAATTTAAGGATCGGACAGTTAATATGTATTCCTGGTTCACCACCGTGCCCTTCAGGAATATACTGGGTAGTCAGTGCCGGTGACACCCTGCAGAGTATCGCGCAGCAGGTAGGTACCACCGTGCAGCGGTTAATAGAGCTTAATCCAGGCATCGATCCTGACCGGCTACAAATCGGCCAGCAGATTTGTTTGCCAGGATAAAATTGAAAAGGCCGAGTAAGGATTTGGCACCTCCCAGTTCCAGTAATTATCAGGTTTGCACCCAAATTATAAAAAACAAAAAAATTAATAAACATAATAAAGGATTAATGGCTTCTTTTGTTGAAGTTTATAAAACCTCAAAGAATGGGCTTTTTTACAAGAAATTAATTGCTTGACCTGTTCATTAAACCAAGACTTCTAGTTGGGAGGGTAGATAGTTGAAATTACCTAAATTGCGTATTGGTAATTTGATTCCAAAATTCCCCATTATTCAAGGCGGTATGGCCGTACTTGTTTCCACTGCTTCACTGGCCGGTGCAGTAGCAAAAACCGGCGGTATTGGTGTAATTGGAGCTACCGGAATGTCGCTGGAGAGGCTCAAGGAAGAAATCCGCAAAGCCCGGTCGCTGGCCGCCGGAGGTATCATTGGCGTAAATATTATGTACGCCGCCCGGCAATTTGCCGAATTGGTTCGCACGGCAATAAATGAAGGTGTTGACGTTATTTTTACGGGAGCAGGTTTTTCCCGGGATGTTTTCCGCTGGGGTAAAGAAGCCGGTATACCCGTTGTATCTATAGTATCGTCGGCCAAGGCAGCCTACATTGCTGAAAAGTACGGAGCAGCAGCAGTGGTGGCTGAAGGTGTTGAGGCCGGGGGACACCTGGGAACTGATAGATCGGTAAGAGAAATCGTACCGGAAATAAAAAAAGTAGTAAAAATACCTGTAATCGCCGCAGGGGGAATAGTCAATGGTCAAGATATGGCCGACATGGTAAAATTGGGTGCAAGCGGCGTTCAAATGGCCACCAGATTTGTGTTAAGTGAAGAATGTTCAGTGGCGAAGGAGTTTAAACAAATGTATCTGCGGGCAGCACAAGAAGATACGGTAATAATTAAGAGCCCGGTCGGGTTGCCGGCAAGAGCGATCAAAAACCCTTTCGTAGAATTAATACAGCAGGGGCAGGCTCCAAAACCTCAGCGATGCATGAGCTGCCTAAAAGAATGTTCCAAGGATTACTGTATCTTGAAAGCTCTCACCAATTCCCGCGGAGGACTGGTTAACGACGGAATCGTCTTTGCGGGGAAAAACGTTTTTAAGATAAAAGAGATATTGCCGGTCCCTGTCATTTTTGAAAGATTATTGGCTGAATACAATGCCGTTTGAACTCTTACCAGTTGTTCCTGCTCCTTTTGATTCACTATTTTAGAAATAAGGTGAAAAACAAATGCCAAAGATAGTAGAGATAAAGATTGAAAGCGGTATACCAAGGAAGTATCTGATAGAATACTTTACATCTATTAGCGATTCTTATAATGAACAAGGAAAATTTTGGGGTTCAGATTGGGAAGTTGAGGTTGGAGAAGAGCAATATCGGAAATTTGGTACTATTAAAATACCAGCTACTCAATTAATTTTTCGTGCTGACAAAGATCGTTGCAATGAAATAGTGAAAGCATTTCGTTTGAAGTTTTTGTCTGCTGGAGGTTAATTTTGTAGTATAGATTTTTGTTAATATAGACGACAAGCCTTTTTATATAAATTTGCTATCTCAAATTCATGAGTCCATTCACCGACGAGCAACGGAAACGCTTCCTGGAGGCGGCACAGGGCTCGACACGGGTTGCCAGCTCTACCTGGCTTATCCGGCAGGCCTCCCCGGGTAAGAGCGTTGTCTTTCCATCCATCTACCCGCCACATTTACTCCCGGTAGCCTTCGATGGCAAGGATTTCGCTTTGTTATGCAAGCTCATCCAACTGCCGCTAGCCTCAAATATGGTTCCTGTACGTCGGGCCGTGGTTTTGCCGCCGGCTTCCTTCGGATTCCACCTCGCGATGGACACCCTTGCCCTTGGCTAGCAGACTCGTGCTGCCTCGCCTGCAGCGGACTTTCACCACCAAGTTAACGCCCATGCCGGGCGCACAAAAATAAGGATATGCCCGGAGTGGGTTTCCGGGCATATCCTCGGTGAAGAGAGGCATTATGGGGATATGTAGGAGAACTAAAAGCCCATATTTGCTTTTTTGTGTAATTTACCTGTCTGGGAGTAATCTTTCATTAACTTGCGGTAGACGTAGGTTGTGTAAGCGATTACTAGTGGAACTCCCAGTAATGCAATTATTAGCATGGTAGTTAGTGTCAGTTTGGTGGAGGAAGCATTATATATGGTTAAGCTATTTGCTGGATTTGGTACAGCCGGTATCATATTGGGAAATAGGCTGGCGCCTACTATACCGATTAATCCCGCAATGTTAATTGTTGATACTAACAGCGGCATCCAGCGATTTTCATTTTCAAGGGCCTTGGGATAGTATGCTATGGCGGCTATTACTAAAAAGGGCAGTACCCATAAAATGGGTAACTCAAAGAAATTTTCAAATAATCGAGGTACAGCCAAGTAGCTCCAAATTGTAACGGTTGTGAAAAGGACGGCAAAGAATTTCCACGTAGTGCTGCCCCACCTTTTAGCTTTGTTTATCAGGTCACCTTGGCTGCGAGCCACCAGGAATGAGGCGCCGTGTAAGGTGAACATGGTCAATGCCAGCAATCCTACAACCAGGGAATAAGGGTTTAATAAACCAAAGAAGCTTCCCGTAAAATTGTGCGTCGAGTCCAGGGGCAGTCCCCGCAGGACATTGCCCATGGCAACCCCAAATAGAGTAGAAGCTACAATACTACCTATCCCAAATCCCCAGTCCCACTTTGCTTTCCATTCCGGTTCGGGGAGCAAATGCTGGAATTCAATAGCTGCAGCCCGAACAATCATGGCTAGCAGTAACAGCATTAAAGCCGGGTAAAAGCCGCTAAATGCCGTTGCATAAACGTGGGGAAAGGCCGCAAATAGGGCACCGCCTCCGGTGAGGAGCCACACCTGGTTGCTGTCCCAAAACGGAGCGATATTGTAGAAGTTTTGTTCTCTTTCCTTTTGGTTGGACAATAAATGCAGGTTTCCTACGCCCAGGTCAAACCCCGCTAATATAGCATAACCCAGAATAAGCACTGCTACCAGTAAAAACCATATTGTCTGCAGTACGGCCAATGACATTATGACGTCACCTCCTCTTGCTTACCGCTGATAACTGGTTCATCTACGCCCACATGCAGTTTTCTTTTCAAAAGGAAAATCCAGATGCTAAACAAAATGGCATAGATTAAACTCAGAACGACTAAGGATAGCAAAACTTGAATACCTGGCACCACAATGGATGCGGCCTCGTTGGTTTTCATTACGTTATATACTATCCAGGGCTGGCGCCCAACTTCCGCTGCAATCCACCCGAGCTCGTTGGTTAAAAAGGGCAGCGGAATAGAATACATTAATACCTTAAGGAATGTCTTGTTATTGTATAACTTCTTGCGGGATAGCAGGAAAATACCGAAAACCGTTATGGCCAGGAAATATATTCCTAGCAGTACCATCAGGTGATAGGACTGGAACGTAATGCCCAGAGGCGGCCATTCTTCCCTGGGAAATTCTTTTAACCCCTTAATGGTAGCTGAGGTATCTCCGGCAACTAAAAAACTTAACATTTTGGGAATATTGACAGATAAATATGTTGTTTCCGCTTCGGCATTAGGTATGCCAAATAGAGATAGGGGTGCTCCCGCGGTAGTATCAAAAAGCCCTTCATAAGCTGCCAGTTTGACAGGTTGAGTTTCCGCTACCTGTACGGCGTGGAAATGCCCCAGGGGCAGCTGAAGTAAAGAAGCAACTACTGCCACTGTAAGGGCAATTTTTAATGATTTTTTGGCAAAGGTTATTTCCCGTTCTTTGAGCAGCAGATAAGCAGAAATACCCATTATGAAGAAAGAACCGGTTATGAGAGCTCCATCTATTACATGTAGATATCTTGGCACCGTGGAAGGGTTGAATACAGCCGCAAAAAAGTTGGTTAACTCTGCTCTACCATTTACTACATGGTACCCGGCGGGAGTCTGCATCCAGGAATTAGCTACAATAATCCAGAAAGCTGATAATGTGGAACCGATGGCAACCATTAACGAAGAGACCCAGTAAAGTTTTTGTGAAACTCTATCTTTGCCCCAAATCAATACTCCGACAAAAACCGATTCCAGGAAGAAAGCAAATACGCCTTCTGCTGCTAGAGGTGCACCAAAAACATCTCCCACAAACCGGGAATATTCGGACCAGTTGGTGCCGAATTGGAATTCCATCACCACTCCGCTGGCTACACCGATTACAAAGCTGATGGCGAAAATTTTTATCCAGAAATAAGCCATGCGGTCATATTGCTCATTTTTAGTTTTTAAATACATTGATTGCATGAAAAATATGATCCAGGCCATACCAATAGTCAACGGTGGAAACAAATAATGAAAACCTACCGATACTGCAAACTGTATTTTAGAGAGCAGAACAGCATCACCCATAGAGCAAACCTCCTTTTATTAACCAATCTAAAAATTCATTTGCTCACAAGACTGTGTCGTTTTTTTATAAGTAAACACCTCCTTTTGGGATAAAGTAGACCCACTTTGTCCCCTTTTGAGCAAAACTTAATTACCTTTGTGATTTTGTTTTTTGATTTCTTGCTTTAGCTTCCGCTGCCAGGAGCGATCCCACGCTGTGCTTTTCCAGTTCGGTGAGAAAACTCTGTTTGGCTTGGGCCAAGGCCCGATGTACAGCGCAGGTAGGCTGGCGAAAGCAGACGTTTTCCCCCATGAGGCAGCGGTTAATGGTTATAGGGCCGTCTATAGCTTCAATAATATGCCGCAATGTAATTTTTTCCGGAGGTGACCATAATTTAACGCCGCCTTGAGCACCCCGGATAGTTTCCACCAGCCCGCTTTTGGCTAATGATTGAATTATTTTTTTTAAAAAAGGCAGCGGAATATCTTGTTTGGTAGCAATATGTTTTATGGCTAATGTTTCCGGATAGACTTTTGCTAATTCTAAAACAGTCCGAATAGCATAATCTCCCTGGCGTGATAGCTGCACAATCTCATTCCCTTCTGGAGTAAGTGGAGTAACTTTATCCCCTTTGTTGTTAATTTATTCTACTTACATAAAAAAATTCCTTCTTTTTAAGAATTTTTTTAAACCGGAAATCGACAAGTAAATAGTTTCACTGCAGCCAACAGAACCTAAAACCTTCTTGGCAACCAGATATATCCCAAGCCATTTGTCGGCTGTAGGCGTATATGCGTGTAACGCCAGTTACCTACGATGTTACCCGGCACACAGAGTAGAACTAACAGTCTTGTTACCAAAATGGAACAAGGTCAGGCGCTTTATCTTTATCTGCCAGAGAGCTTTACCTGATGGCCATGCAGCTAATTGGTGAACGCACTGGAAACAACCCTTTCAAGCACTATTATCAGCGCCTTCTGGCCGGCAACCCTATGCCGAACCCCCCCAAAGTGGCCTTGGGGCATGTAGCTTCAAAACTAGTAACGGTTATGTACGTATGCATGCGCCGTCGTGAAGCCTACGATGAGAACAAGCTATTTCGACATATGGGAGTGATAAAGGCCATATAGATACCGTCCCAATCCGAAATATTCTTTTCTCAAAAACTCGACCTAGGTCGGGCTAGCTATGCTATTGCCAAAACCAACCTTTAAAAGTTTTTGTATACACTGCTGATCTACCTATTGCAACGGTAACTCATTTGGCTATTGCTCTGGGAATCAGGGCCTGTACAGAAGGAAAGACAGTCCGCTTTTACCGTTGCCTTGATCTTGTGAACTTCTTGCTGGAAAGCCACCGTCAAGGGCGTCTGGGGAAGGCAATGGACGCCCTAAAAAAGGCGGATCTTCTCATCATTGACGAACTGGGATTTGTACCCCTACACCGTGACGGAGCGGAGCTTTTGTTTAACGTGCCCACATACTGGCTTTTGAAGGTGAAAGTTATCGTTTGCAGAAGGCACTGTCGGCTATCCCGGATGAAACAAGCTAAACAGAACTAAGAATCTAAATTAGCGAACTGATGTTCTGATTTAAAAAACATATCTTTGAGCGTGATGGCAAACGAACTATGTATTTTTTAATTGCCGAATTCAGCATTTTATACTTGCCAAACAGAATTACTACCAACAACAACCGGTAGTAGTTTTCGCTTTCTTATGGGGTTTCGACAAACTTAGACAATCTTAGACAAAAGAGGTGGTGTAAAATGTAAGCAGCTTGGAGGTTCATCAAAATGGCCGTCAATACCTTGTTAAACAGCACGGCACCCGTGGTAAATACGAGCGGCAGGCCAATCAATTTGCGCCGGAGATGCTCCCGGGAGAGGACAAGCCTGCCTATGGGGAAAGCGCCGTGTGTTTTATAAAAAACATGTTTAGAGAAAGGGGATTTTCATGAAGCGCCCAGAATGTGGGACTGAAAGCGATGGTAAGTTCTGTAGTGAATTTAGCAAACAACTTGCGACACTAGAAGAAACGGGAGTTGCAGTTACAGAAGAAACCCTTTCTTTAAATAAAGAAACCGATGTTTTTGTTGAACAAAAAAAGGAAAAGTCATGGCAGCTTCTTTTAGTGTCACTTGTTGCGTTAATAGCTATCGCAATAAGTGTTATTAGCCTAATGAATCTTAGCAAGATTTCTAAACAAAACGAAAATTTAAAAGATCAGATCTTCCTCAATGCAGACTAAAATAAATGATATTCGGCAGATAAATGACAGGTTAAGTCAAGCTGAACAAGACATTTTAGACTTAAAGTTCAATCAAAAATACCGACATAGAATTGCAATTATTGGGACAACACCAGGCGGTTATGTCAGACTAGATTCTGAAACTGGAACCTTTTTAGTTTCAGTGTTGGATGTCGTGCCATATCTAGATGGCTTTAAAGTGTTTTTAAGTATCGGAAATCCTTCCTATGCCACTTATAACGGTTTTACTCTAAAAGGTTATTGGGCAAAAACTTTGTTTTCTAGCTTTGAAAAAATGGACGAAGGGTTGACCGCATTTGATAGTAAACCTAACTCATTTGAAAAAAAGTTTGTTGACGAGCTCAAGCCTGGCTCATGGAACAAAGTAACACTGGTAGTCACTCCTGCAAAAGCCGAAGAATTCAAATATCTTATCTTAACAATAGAAACTGATTCTATTTCATTATTTAATTAGGTTTATGGCCTTAAATTAAGGGAGTTGACACAAATGCCAGCCCGGGGAGGATCTTCCATGGTATCCGGTCACGTTGAAAAGGGGAGGCATAACACCACAAAACCCAAAAAACCCGGCCTCGTCATCGCCTACATGCAAGCCAGGGTATCGGCGAAACGGGCAAAGTTGGTCCTGGAACGGCAGAGGGAAAAGATCAAAAGAATTCCAATAGGTGAGCTTCCACCGATTTATGATTTGATGGTGTGTGGGGGCCGGAGTGAGGGGGTATAAAAGTGGGAGACTATCCGGCGATTCACATCATTATAACAATTTTTACTATCATGAGTGTTGTTGTGAGCGCCATCTCAATGATCGGGGTAGCAATGTTAGTAGAGAATTTAGACCCGTTTCTCCGGTTCTTGTTGGTGATTATAGTCGGAGTGGTAGTTTGGGCGGCAATTTATTCTTACGCAGAATTTTTGAAAATACTTGTACGAATTGAATATAACACTCGAAAGAACAATTTAAGACATTCACCGGAAACTAATGTTTCTGAACGCTTATTTCATGATGACAGGCATTAAGGTAAAAGGCGTGAGCTTTTCAATATTCAGCTGAAGTCATTTGAACATGTAGCCGAGGAAGGGGGATGGTACAGTACGGAGAGCGTACGGGATAAATACGGCTAACAGGCGTTCATAAGCAGCGTGAATTCCAATTACAAACAGAATGAAAGGGTGTTGAAAGTGAACCTTTTAAAAAAATACTTATCGGTCCTTTTGGTGGGTGTGTTAGTGGTAATAGCCGGCTGTTCGGCTGGCCCAACACCTAAACAGGTGACAAATGACTTCTTGAAAGCTCTGCAGGATGGCGATATTGAAACGGCAAAAACATTTGTCGTTTCTGATAAGAACCTGGTAGAAAATTATTTCGAAAATGAGGAAGCCGAAAAAACAGCCAAACTAATATTGTCCCGTATTACTTATGAAGTCGGGGACTATTCAGTTGACGGTGATACCGCTGTAGTAAACGCCAAAATTACTTCGCCGGACCTACTCAGAATAGTCGGGAAGGCCATTCAAGAAATGCTGCCTATGGCTTTTGCAGCAGCGTTTTCAGAAAGTACTTCGCAAGAAGCTGTAGATAAAATGTTAGAACAATACTTGGAAAACAGCATTTCCGACCCCAATGCTCCAATGACTACTTCTCAAGTAAAAATAAATTTGGTCAAAGCTAATGGAACTTGGAAGATCAGTCAAGATAATGACGATTTGCTTAATGCTGTAACTGGTAATATTGCTAAAGCTTTTTCTATGGTAGGAAATGAACCTTCCGCAGAGGGCTCGGAACAATCGTCAGAAGCAACAGGCCAACAGGAAAAAGCCAAGATTTACTCCATCGGAGACAAAGTTACGATAGGCAATGTAGCTATTACAGTCAATAGTGTACGTACTTCTACCGGCGGAGAGTGGGATAAAGCAAAGGAAGGCCATATATATGTAATTCCTGACATTACCGTAGAAAATTTGGGTGATGAAACTATAAATTTATCATCAATGATGCAGTTCTCCCTGTATGACTCAGAAGGATACGAATTAAATCAAGCATTCCTGACAGATATCAAAAGTTCTCTTGACGGGGAGATTGGCCCTAGCAGAAAACTTCGCGGCGAAATAGCCTGGGAAGTGTCCAAAGATGCTACTGGTTTAGAACTGGTATTCACCCCCGATATCTTTCGTGGTGGCCAGGTCATCTATGCTATCGGTGATGTCGCAAGTTTGAAATAGTACGCCTACAACTCCTGTGTGCCGGTGGATCTGGTGAGGGTGTGGACTTATAACATAATTAGTGGGGAACAAAGAATGAAATGAGCGGTGGGCAGAGGAATTTGCGACAAAGTTACTATTAGGTGATAAATACTGGAGCAGTATTCACCCAGGACTTGCTGGCGTCAGAAAGCGGAAAAGTTAGGGGGGATGGGTGTTCTAACGAACTTAACGAGTTCGCTAATCCAATGTTAGGTGAAATCGTTCGAAAATGGGGAGGTTTTACTTTGGAAATACAGTTTGCTCTAAGAGATGAAAAAATTAATGTATTTGCTATGTCATATGGCAAAATACCTTTCAAACACTCTCACCAGATTATTTTGTGCAAGAAATCGCCTATTCCCGAAAATAGAACCGGGCCCTTTCTTCTTTATGCCAAACGGTCAGGGCCTGATTATAGATTATCTGAAATTGGAGTCAATTATCTAAACATTATATCGAGTAAGAATTTCTCGTTAAACTTTATTGCTTATGTTGATTGTCAGCTAAAAGTTCGAATTATCCCAGAATTGTTTAAGAAACTGTATGAAGAAGGCTTTTTTTCGATATGGCATCCAGAGGCTCCATGTAAATACTTTGACGTTTTAAAAGAAGGTTATTTAGTTATATTTAGGGTTTACCAAATTCGAGATATTATTTCGGATCAATTACTTGAGAAAGGAAGAGGTGGTAGGAACTATTATTTTAATCTGAGCCAATCTGTTTTCTCGCCAGTTGTGGCTCCAGTTATAAAAGACACTGACTTTGACAGACTTAAGGCTGAGCTAGTTAGTTTACTCAAAATAAATGGTTGGTTATTAGAGGTAGTAGACTCTAACTACGAAATCCCTATAGTAAAGAAATATAGCGAACAGGATCTAATTAAAGAAGAAAAAGAGGCTTACATTCGCAATAAAAACCTCTCTCTAAGTGAACTCGCTACTAAAATCAAAACTAAAGGTATCCACAGAAGACAGATTATAGTGGAATCAAAACAGTATTAACGCACCTCGTTCTTCATAGTGACATTTAATCACGATACTCTACAAGCATATCACAAAATAAAATTGTTTGATATAATAAAAGCAATACTTCCACCACAAAGGCAGGTTGATTTTTATGCCTTTTTTACTTATGCTGCTTTTACTCCTTTTATTCTTCCCATATCTTGTGGTACCGTTTCTTATTTTCCATGTAATAGGTTTTTTGTTCTTAATTCCTTATGTACTCATTTTCAATTCTTTTTTCAACGTGATTACGATACCATGGCAGATTTTAAAAATAGC